>JBBRWF010000612.1:0-2950 GCA_038249405.1 Anaerolineales bacterium | reverse complement strand
CGGACCTGATCGTGATGGGAGCCAAGGGCAAAAATCTGTTTGACGGCCTGTTGGGCAGCGTTGTCACCGATGTGGTGCATTCGGGGAAATGGCCGGTATTGATCGTGAGGCCGTCACTGCATGAGATGAAACGAATCCTGCTGGTGACAGACGGTTCGCCTGCCAGCCAAAGCACCTGCGATTACCTGGGGGCCTTCCCGCTGCCCGCGCTGTATTCACTGGAGGTAATGCACGTTTTGCCTGCGATAAAAGTGACCTACCTGGTTGAACCGGCTGGCATGCTGCTGCCCATGTATACAGCGGAAGATGAGGCCCGGCTGACGCAGGAGAATAAAACCATCGGGCATGAAATTCTGGAGAAGGCCTGCTACCAGCTAGGACAGCACGGGCTGGACGCGAAAAAGGTGATGCGCACGGGTGACCCGGTGGAGCAAATTCTGGAATATGCTCACAGCAACCAGATTGATATGCTGGTGTGCGGCTCGCAGGGTATGGGCAACATCACCGGCTGGCTGCTGGGCAGCATTTCGAGAGAATTGGTGCTGCGCGCGCCCTGTTCGGTGCTGGTGGTACGCAAGCCGCAATAGAATTGAGTCCCAATCCGCTCTCCCGCCGATAGAACAGCACCGGGAGAGCGGTTGCTTTCAGGCTGCGGCTGGTTTTGCGCGCCAATCTTTGATGATAAAGGGGATGTAGAGCAAGAGACAGGTGACCAGGGCGATGACTTCAAGCCAGGGAATGTACCAGGGCCAGGCGGGTAACAGGTCAATGATGGTAGCCATGGGTGGTTTGCCGTTGACCATCAGGTAGTTACTGCCGATGGCGCGGTTGACGAAGAAGATCGCGACCATGTAAATATTAGCAATCACAAATATGCGCAAAATCGATTTCCAGGTAGGGCGGTAGCCTTCGACAACTGTCATGTAGACAGCGATGCTTACCAGCAGCCCGTGTGCCATGAAAGTCTGAATGTAGCGGAAGTGCGGAAAGTTGTAGATGCCTAATTCTGGCGTGAGCAAGGCCTGCAGAGCGCCACCGATCCCCAGGAAATAAACAAATTCATAAATGGAATAGTTCTTTGTGATGAGCATGAAACCCGCCAGCCAGATAAGGACGCTGCACATGTGAAGGGGCAGCATGGTCTGGATGTTCCAGGTGCCGACAGCGATATTCCAGATATGCCAGGATCCTTCCACCAACCAGAGCGAGATTGCCAGGACCCAGCGGACTTTAAGGAGGGTGGCCTGGCTGGCGCCTTTGAAGCGGGCGACGAGCAGGATAAAAATCACCACCGCCAACAGGCTGAGCAGGTGAACTGTGCCAAATAATTCAAATTTGGGGCCGGTATAGTCTTTGCTAAAAAATTGGCTGATATCCATAAGAGCTCCTGTGTGGGGATGGTTTTTGAGGTGGCCCTATTTTAGTATAAGTTGAGCGCAGATTAGGTGGATTTCACACATTTCGCTGATATTGCTCCGCCAGGGTGGGGCTGGGTACCGTTGGGTAACACCCGGCAGAATGACATTGAAAGTATTTATTAAGTCTATTGCCAAAACCTTTCCAATACGTGCATCTGGACGTTGTAACCACAGAGCGCACAGAGCGCGCAGCACGCACAGGATATGGACCATGACGCACAAAAAGGCACAATTATGCACAAAAACGCACAAAAACGCACAATTTAAATAATAATTTTTTTATTTTTGTGCGTAGCGGCCTGTTTTTGAGGGCGGCTGCAACTGCTCTGCAGTGATGAAGAGGTGGGTTGCAGGCTGGGGCGCGCAAACCAGAACACAAGTTCTAGTTTGTGGATTATACCATAGCGGGGCGAAGGTGGGTCCTTCGCGCAGCACCGCCCCATCAAAAGGTTTTTCAAAAGTCGGGGGATTTACCGATAGAGTCTCGGGAGTGAGTGAGCGTAACCTGATGGAACTATTGACTTGACGATAGGCAACCATCGGTTACAATTAGGCCGTTCCACCGGGGCGATGGCGGAATAGGCAGACGCAGCGGACTTAAAATCCGCCGGTTGAGAGACTGTGTGGGTTCGACCCCCACTCGCCCCACCATTGAGACACCTGGATGTGAATTTTTCACGCCGGGTGTTTTTTTGTTGGGCGAGTGATCACGTTTCGATCGGGTGGGTGAAAATTATTTCCAGATATTTTTGTAAGATGATGCTTCAATCCATTACATTTGACACATGTATCGAGTTCATTATTTAGTTAGAATAACTTCTCTCGGTTCGCTCATTTTTTAAATGGTTTTAAACATTTGCCATCAAAACCAGAAAAAAGATGACAATTACAAAACAATGGCCCAAATAATTCGCAGAGCTTCTTAAATTAGCCTGATGTTCACATCTGGATAACACAAAAGCCTGGTAAAACTCTTTGAAACTGACTACCTTACACCCAGGAAGAGCCTTCGCTGTGATTTTTTCCAAGAAATGGAGTTTTCTACCAGTGAGAAAGCCCAGAACCAAAATTCTGCGCTAAACTGCGAAGTCCTTGTGACCAAATTTATGCCCTTTTATGGCATATTCGACAAATCTGAATCTTTTATTCCTAATTTAAAATGAGCGAACCTACAGCATTTAAACAGCAGTTACGTTAAAGCAAAGCGGGCTAACAAAGCGTGCAGCGGATTTGTTGGATTCTGCGCGGTTTACAAACATTTTCCTGGCTTCTGGCTTTTTCTGCTCCCGGACAGAGTCAGCTTCTCGCCCACTAGAAAGTACCGCCTGTCCGTTGGTGCGGTTCATTTGATAACACATATATCATGAAAATAATTGTCACAGCGTTGCTCGTTTCTATTCTCCTGGCTTCTTGTACGTCAGTGGCTAATTTCATTCCAATTACACCAACACCAACACCAACACCATGTCCTTATATGCGCAACCCAGGTCCGCCCCCGCCTGAAGTTGTAAAGCGAGCGCAAGAGGCCTTTT
>JBBRWF010000611.1:0-2951 GCA_038249405.1 Anaerolineales bacterium | reverse complement strand
TTGCGCCGTTTCGCGGCGCAAATTCCGAGAGCGTAGCTAATTGGGGACAAGTAACGTCTCGGAGGGCCAGTCGAAGGAGAGGCCAGAACAAAGTGCAGAGAGGGGGATATTGGAGACATCGTAACCAGCCAACTGGAGGGGGGATTTAGCGCGGATGCGCAGTTGAGCATCCTGAGAAAAAGGGGTAAAGCGGTAGATTTTTTCAAAGACGGCCAGGTAGGCATGAGCGGAAGCAATGGAGTCGAAGCCGCCGAAATTTTGGTAATGCTGATCAAAGCGCAGGATCAGGCGTTCGGTGGCATTATTGGTAGTGGGAATGGTTGGACTACCAATGGCATTGAGCAATTTAGGCCAGTGTCTTTGGATGAAATCAAAGATGAGAACGGCATCCGGGGTAAGCTTGAGGTAGGCATCTTTGAGCAAGAGGACCTGCTGGTAGCGCGAAATAGCTTCCTGGGGTGAAGCAGTATCGAAGATGGCATAGATCTGCTGTTTGAGAAGAGCGGCTTGAGGATGGTCTTGGGAATAGAGCGGGCCATAGACCTGCTTGACGAATTTTTGGACATTCTGTAAAGCATGAAAGATGCACTCGTGGTGTAGGGCAGCTGGAAAAACTTTGGCAATGCAAGGACCATAATCCTGGCGCAGATCGGTGACAATCACATCGGGGTGGTAACCTTTGGCGCGCAAAGCGAACAAGAAGGCGGTGGCGCTGACCTCGTCGTTGTAGGGATAGATTTCAATATGCAGGAGGTCATAGGTCCAGGCATCGACGGCGACATAAATATACATCCAGCGGCGCATCTTGCCATCGGGCTTATCGTTTTTGGGGACCAGGACATACTTTTCATCGACGCCGACGACGCCGCTGCTTCTGACGACGCCAAACAAAGCCGCGACGGGCAACAAGTCGTGTCCCCAGGCCTGGACCCAGCGCCAGGCGGTCATGGAATGAACGCCCAGAGCGGTACCGGTGCGACGGTAGGTGCTATAGCCCCAGGCGTACATTTGCATAACCAGCAGATGTACCTGGGCGCGGTAAGGGGAATAAGGGGTCAATCCAGTGGGAAAGTGGGTAAAGGATTTTCTGGAGCAGTGCGGGTTGTGGCAGTAGTAACGCAAGACCTCGACTTCTTGAGCCTGGCCATCGGCATCTATAAATTTTTTCAGGCGGGGCTTGTTGCTTTTGGGGGCAATATTGGGCGAACCACAATAGGTACAAACGATCTTCGCATCAGTCACTGCCTCCCAACTGCCCAAGACCGTGCGCTCCAGCGCCAGCAACCAGGGTTGGGCCGCGAGGGGTGGCCTGGCAACCACTCCGGCTTGAGCGCAGAGAGTCTGCAAATCATCGAGACTGGTCCGTTCTTCGGGGATTAAGGCGCCTAACGTCTCCAATTTTGCCACCAGCGTTTGGATCTGGCTCAACAACTGACTGACCAGCCATTCATCGCGCAATTTCAGACCTGCTTTCAGGTCATAACATGTTTTCAATCTGCCAATCAACTGTTGCCAGCCGCTATCCGCACTGGCTTGATCGATTTGAGCCTGGCTGACCTGGCAGCCTTGTTGATGCAAGTGCGCATAAACCTGTGCGCTGCTCCAGTCCGGGTAGGTGGCAAACACCGTGACGATGCGCTCTACCAGTTCATGCGTCAGGACCTGCGCTGTTTTCAGGCTGAGTAGGTTGGCCCAGTCGCCTCGGGTCCAATGCCTCATCCACAGACTGATCTGTTCTTGCTTCGTGTGCGTCCATGCCGCCAATTGCTCCTGGCGCACAAAGGGCGTCCGTCCATCTCGGGTTCGGCGGCTGCGCCGCTCGTCATGCCCGCTCTGTAACAGCCCCAGAAAGATGATCATCAGCCGCAGCCGGAATGCCTGATCGCCGCTGACCCGTAAAGTGAAATGCCCGCTCATCTCCGCCTGCCAATCACCCCCTTCTGTTCGTGTGACCTCCACCCTGGGCTCTTCTCCACACACCACACAGCCGAACCCCATCCCTATCCCCCAATGTCCCTGCTGCAACAGCACCCCCAGCCAATGATACGCACTCAAACCCACATACCCCAGCAGCAGCATCCGCTGTATCTGCCACAAACCCGCCCCGATTTTCCTCCACGGCTCTCGATCCTCCGGCAGCAGCCAGATCAGCCAGGGCAAAAGGGCGATCCAGTCTGGGCCTATCCCACCACTCAACTGCCATAACATCCCCAGCAAGATGCTGCGGCTCAAAGCTACTTGCCAGCTCTTCGATCGCGCTGCCCAATATCCTCTTATTCTTCTCGCAGCATCACGACCCGCCCCGCCTCGCCCCCTTTTGTGTTTCCTATGCCTTCTATACCCCTGCACTTGCCCTTCTACTACCCAGCCATTCACATTTTCTAACGTTTTTCCTCTGCCTGGCCCTAAAAACAGGCTCGTCATCACAAGGATCGACAATATCTTTACGATTATGGTACGATTCACCTGAGCCAACCTTCCTGGATAGTTTGCACAGGTACTTTTGTACCCTATCTTGTCGGTTGGCTCATCTTTTTGGCCCTCTCTATATTCCCCTGATTAGAACTCACTCACAGCTCTACCCCTACCCGTGGCATCTCCCATTTCAACTTCTTTTTTGTCCCCATTGTGCTACGCTCTCCTAGATTAGCATAATTTAAAATACCTGCTCATGCTATAATTTCAGCCTATGGACAATTACATTGCAGTTGATATTGGCGGAACGCAGCTCCGCGCTGCACTTTTTCCCGAAGGGGAAACTAAACCAACAGTAACGAAAAGAATCCCGACATTTGGCAAAGACCAGTCAACGGTGGACCGCCTGATGGACTTGATTGCCTCGGCATGGCCGTCCGAAGGCACGGTGAAAGGGATTGGACTTGCTGCGCCCGGACCTACGAACCACCGCCAGGGGATCGTCTATCGCGCCCCGAATATTCCAGGGTGGGAGA
>JBBRWF010000610.1:0-2955 GCA_038249405.1 Anaerolineales bacterium | reverse complement strand
TGCCGGGCTGCAAGCAAACAAAATCCAGCACAGAAAGCGCTGAACAGGCACGGTTTTCGCCACCAGTTCTTTGGTGACTCGTGGATGAGCAGTATTTTGCACGAGTAACATTTGCAAGTTCCAGTGATCTGGAACCGCCACCGGTTCTGGCCGATTTGCTTGGCAAATCGTGGTTGAATGTGTTTTATAAGTGCTTGAATCGGTGTTTAAGAGCTTAATACTGTGCCATTTGCGCCATTCATCGGTGTCAACTGCGCCACACAATGGTGTCATTTGCGCCAGGTTAATAGTGTCATCCCCGCCATCCGCCAGTGCCATTTGCGCCATCCTAATGGTGTCAGATGCGCCATCGAAAAGCGGTTCATCCAGGCGGACTTTCAGGCGCAGCGCATCCGGTTCATCTCCAGCGTGCAGCGGTTGTACTGCGATAAAAGCTCCGACAGCACCTTGCCCATCCCGGATCCACTCCCAGACTGTCTTGGGGCGCGCAATTCCAAGCCAATCCGCCAGTTCAGGATAGCCACCACGGATCAACACTTCATCGCGTACTTCCCCGGTCTGGGGATTGGTGAAACAGCGATCACGCAAAAGAGTAACCAGCCAGGCCTGCGGTGGGGTTAGGCCAGTTTGGGGAATGACCTGCTCCAAAAAATAGTGCGTTACCAGGATGGTGCCAAAACCGGAGATGATTTTTCGGTGCAGCTTTTCAGCAGCTGTTTGAAGATCGGATGTCCACGCTGCCTGATTGAGGTGGGTGGTAATATCCATGACAGTCTCGAACCTGGGGCTATCCAGGGCTGAGACTGAGCCAATCAGAGGCAGTAATTCACCCACCAGGTCTTTGACATCTGCAGCCTGTTTCATGACTTCAAGCAAGGATTTACCCGACAGCATTTGTTCTTTGAGCCAGGCCATGATCGCCCGACTGTCTGCCTGGCTGAGAGGCAGGGTCATATACACGGTGTATTTGTTTGGCAGGCGGTGGCTGCGACGATCCTGCCCCTGGATCCAAACCGGAGTGACATCCTGGCGTTCTACCAAACCTGCCAATGCCTGCCATGTTTTCGGATCATCCGTTGCACGAAAAAAAGTGCGCCGTCCCAGTCCGCTGTATCGGGTGATGTGCGAGACAGGGATACGTCGGGAGCGTGAACCACTTTGATTGCCCCGTTCACCATTCCAGACAGCCTGCCTCCAGCCAACATACAGCCAGGCATTGCGCGCTCCGATCTCTGCGATCAGGCGACTGAAATAACCTGGTATGGCAACCACCCTGGATGGCGAAACGATCTCGTCATAGTGCAGCCGGTTAACGACTTGCACTTCGGCTTCATCTTCGCGTGGTTCAACCCTCCCGGGTTGTTCGGGCTCATCACTCTCAGCTGGTTCGTCTGGGTTTACGACAAATTCGACATCAACGCTGTGGTTCAACATTCCAACCAGCAAGCGTGAGACGGTGCTCGTCAGGCGGTTCTCGAGCCAGTCGCGCGCATATTGGGTACGCGCCGCTACTGTCACTAAATTATTTTCTAAGGAAATGAACTGCGTATCGCGAACCCAGGAATCGAAAGAAGCTCGCGGCATCTCCGACTGAAGTTGTCCTAATACTGTCTGCCAGGCTTGCTCTGGATTCATGGTCATAACTAATTCCTTAAATAAGGCCATAAGAAGGGCTGTAGAATTGGGAATGGCCTGCAGGTCAGTTTCAGCTATAAAACCGCCTGTAAGCCTTCCTGGAAAGGGTGACGCTACCGTATGGGCTACCGTTCTACGCTACCCTATAGGCTACCAATAATGCCAGCCTATAGGCTTCCCTATAACGGTAGCGTCACTTTGAACTAATCATCGATTTTGTCGAACATCAGAACATACTCAAAACGGGCACAGCGTGAGATACGTTTATGGGGGAAGAGATCAATGTTCCCGGCCTGATAATCCTTAATTCCCTGGTTGGCAAGAAACGCAACCAGGCTGGAGATTGAGACCTGCTCCTTGCTCGCGATCTGCCGCAAGGTTTCATGCAGGTCAGGTGGCAGGTCCAGACCTACCTTGTGGCGGGCGGCATCCTTGCGGGCTTTCTCGCGCTCGGATTTGGGCATGCTGGTCAGGCGCTTCTTTCTTTCGGCGCCTTCGAGAATATCTGCTACAGCCGGGTCAATGGCCGGTCGTCTATTCAAGTTGTTAGTCACAGATCACATCCACGGTCCGCTTGAGCGTACTGGCATAACCGGCAACCAGGCTGTTTCCGTAGCCCATTACGGCTGGGGACTTAGAACAGTATTCCCAGAGACTCTTGCCAAATGCAGGCGCTTCCCGTGCGTGAGTATCTTGTGGAATGGGAGGCCAGACATGCCCTCGGAAGGTCTCAACCAATCCTTGTAGTTGAACGATAGTTTCCCTGGTGGTGCGATCAAAAAAGGTGGGTAGAATGCTGTAACCAAGCCGGTGTCCGCGCTCGACCACTTCACCCATCGAGCGCAGCACTTCGTTTACTCCGTCCACGGCCATTGCGTCCAGCTTGGTGGGGATGATTACCCAATCGCTGGCCATCAGGGCCGAGACGTGCAGGACATCCAGAGATGGGGCCATGTCCAGGATGACGACATCGTAGTTTGCATGTTGCAGAATTCTGTTCAGTATCTCGGTTGGGAAATTGGAGATGACCACAGTACGCTTCGCTTTTTCTGTGCGCTTATCGCCGGGTATGATATCCAGGTTTTCGCGGGTATGAACTGCAACTTGTTCGATAGAGTCTTCATCAACGATCAGTCGGTACAGGCCGGGGGCCTTTTCTGCTCCGAGCGCAAAAGCTACATGTCCTTGTGGATCGAGATCCACCAACAGGACGCGCTGTCTGGTTAGAGCCAAACCGTGAGCGAGGGTCACCGCAGATGTGGTTTTTCCTACGCCACCTTTTTGGTTGGCAATGGTGATGATTTTCATGGTTTTGTCCTT
>JBBRWF010000609.1:0-2958 GCA_038249405.1 Anaerolineales bacterium | reverse complement strand
TGCCCGGTCATGATTGTGCGCTGAGTCAGTCCACAAGCTGTGCTTTTGCTTCGGCTTCGGCGACTTCCTGCGGCGTATTTACATTGGCAAAAGCGATCCCCTGCGGGTCGAACTCCAGGCATTCTTGCGTGCTGAGCGCTCGCACCTTGACCCTGGAAAACCACGAGATTAGTTTCCATTGATCGTTATCCAGCGCCCATTCAATCGCCGGCAGGCAGGTTTCACGACGATACAGGGCGTGCAGCGGCTCGTAGCCATCTGCGGTGACCGGAATGACTACATCCACCCCTTCAGATTGCAGCAGCGTTGCCTGAAAGGCAATCAGCTCTGGGCTGGCGAAAGGCATATCACAGGCTACTGCCGCTATCAGCGGCTGGCTGGCCGAGATCAGCGCCGTGAACAGCCCCCCCAGAGCCCCCCGCCCGGGCCGCACATCTGCAAACAATGCTGTGTTTAAAAAGCCAAAATCGACCGGCCGGTTGGTCGTAACAATAATTTCATCAGCCACGCCAGCCATGCGAGACACGACTCGTTGGATCAGCGGCTGTCCCAGAAAGGGCATCAGTGCTTTGTCACGTCCCATGCGGCGCGACTCGCCGCCAGCTTGAATTGCAATGGTTAGCATGGCCTTATTATAAAAGAAACTCCGCGGTTTGACCGGAGGCAAGCAATGACAGTTATCGCAAATATTCTGGATGGTTTTACCCGGCCGGGTGAACTTTTCGAAAGGCTGCCGGGTGACGAAAATGCGCTGCGCTGTAGCGCTTGCGCGCATCGCTGCAAAATACTCTCGGGCAGGCGTGGCGTTTGCCAGGTTCGTTTTAATGCGGGCGGCGAACTGCGCGTGCCCTGGGGCTATGTCGCCGCCCTGCAGGCGGACCCAATTGAGAAAAAGCCCTTCTCACATTTTTATCCGGGTTCCACCGCGCTTACTTTTGGCATGTTAGGCTGTGATTTTCACTGCGGCTACTGCCAGAACTGGCTCACCTCGCAGGCCCTGCGCGACCCGGCTTCGGATGTGGCGCTTAACCTCATACGCCAGATCACCCCGCACGATGTGCTCAAAGCCGCCCGGCGTGCGCATGCCGGGGTGATTGTCTCATCCTACAATGAACCCTTGATCACCAGTGAGTGGGCTGTTGCGATTTTTAAAGAAGCGAAGACCGCCGGGCTGGCCTGTGCATTTGTCTCAAATGGCAATGCCACACCTGAAGCGTTGGCCTACTTGAGGCCCTATCTTTCTGCTTACAAAGTGGACTTGAAATCAATGCAGGAGAAAAATTACCGGTCTGTGGGCGGCGTATTAAAAAATGTGCTGGATACCATCCAACGTGCGCATGACCTGGGGCTGTGGGTGGAGGTGGTGACCCTGATCGTACCTGGATTTAATGACAGCAATGAAGAATTGTTTGAAACTGCCCGCTTTTTACACTCCGTTTCACCGGATATCCCCTGGCATGTCACCGCCTTTCACCAGGATTACAAAATGACTTCGCCATCCAATACACCCTCGCAGACTCTGGTGCGCGCGGCAGATCTTGGGCGCGAGGCCGGGCTGCATTATGTGTATGCTGGCAATTTGCCCGGCAGGGTGGACGAATACGAGAATACACACTGCCCGCATTGCAAGCGGGTATTGATCAAACGGCAAGGGTACGTGCTCCGGGATTACCGCCTGACAGAGCGCGGCGCTTGCCCGTACTGCCATACCCCGGTTGCAGGCATCTGGCCTGAAAATCCCAAAGAAGTGAACCTGGATGGACCGGGCATACCCATGCAGTTATTTTGACAGAATGAGCCGTCACCTGCACTATTATTCACGTTATTATTTTAGTGGTTTACCCCCATCCTTTCCCCCGAATCCACGTTTGAAACCGCAAAGCGGGGCGTTTACAGATCAATCTCTGGCGGGTCTATAAATTTTCATTTTGGTGAAAGCTCAGTCACTTTACCCATCATCCATTTATTTATGACGGATTATGACAAAAAGATGCTTAATATCATGCTATTGGATACAAATTTTGGTTTTTTCTTATGCAAAATAGCGCAATTTAAGCCTGTTCTGAGTATAATCATAATGCACCTCAGAAACAGGTGCAGGAGGTGTGAAAATTGCTGATCATTTCCTTTGGCTTATTCCACCGCCTAATCGAAAATTCTCTCAGGAGGAGAAATAAATGAAACGTACCATTTACGTACTGCTGTCCATGTTCATTCTTTCGAGCATGCTGCTGGCCGCGTGCGGTACCCCGGCTACCCCAGCGCCTGCCGCCCCGGCAGCCACTGAAGCCCCGGCCGCTCCGGCAGCCCCGGTAGCCACTGAAGCCCCCGCCGCTCCGGCAGCCACAGAAGCACCCGCTTTTGTGGGTGACAAACTCGTTGCCCCCGATTGCAATTACGGCGGCAACTTTAAGTCCGTAGAAGCTACTGACCAGTACACCGTCAAGTTCAGCTTCTGCGCCCCTTACCCCGCCTTCCTGGCCAAGATCGCCTCGGTGGAAGCCTTTGATATTTACTCCAAGGCCAACCTCACCGCAATCGGCGGCGATGCCACCAAGATGAATGATGCCCCCGTTGGCACCGGTCCTTATATCGTCAAGGAATGGGTTCGCGGCGATCACATCACATTCGCCCCCAACCCCACTTACTTTGGTGACAAGGTTGCCAATACCACCTTCATCATGAAGTGGAACAAAGAAGCTGCAGCCCGCTTGCTCGATTTGCAGGCTGGTAACGTCAGCGGTGTTGCTGAAGTCACTGCCGACGACCTGGCCACCATCAGCGCGGATGCAAATCTCACGCTCTATCCGCGCCACGTAAACAACTTCCTGTACCTGGGCATCAACAATACCGTGGCTCCCTTTGACAACGAGATGGTGCGCCAGGCATTTGCGATGGCCATTAATAAGCAGAAGATTGTTGATGACTTCTATGCCCCCGGCTCTGTTCCGGCCACCC
>JBBRWF010000608.1:0-2965 GCA_038249405.1 Anaerolineales bacterium | reverse complement strand
TGGGCCGAGGATCTTGTCCAAAATGGATTGAACGCGATTTTGCACTTCCGTGGCATACGCCGTTTCAATTGCGCGCTGGTCATCCTTGATCGTCAGATTCAACTCATTCTCAGAGCCAGAACCAGATGCCAGTAAATTCCCATCACTATCCACAACAACTACGCTTTCGGGTTTAAGTCCCTCCACGCTGCTGGCTACCAGATGGGTAATAGCCCGCACCTGGGCGGCATCCAACACATTGCCTGGGTTAATCTGTATGGTGACAGACGCTGTGGTCAGGGATTGACCTGAAGTAAGCAAACTTTTTTCAGGGATCACCAAATGGACTCGGACAGCCTTCACGGCATCAATACTTCCAATGGTTCGTTCCAACTCACCTTCAATGGCGCGTTGATAATTAACCTTTTGGGAAAATTCAGTCATCCCCAACATGGAAGTGCCGCTGAACAATTCATATCCCACGGTGCTGGATTGTGGCAGTCCTTCACGCGCCATCAAAAGGCGGGTGGTGTACACCTGGTCACTGGGCACTTCAATGGTACCGCTGCTCTTGAGCTGATAGGAGATGCCATTCTCATCCAGCTTTTGAACGATCTGAGCGGCATCTGTTTCGCTAAGTCCTGTATAAGCAACAGAATAGCTCGGCGTATTTGCCCAATTGACAAGCACCGGGGCAAGAATCAACATGGATAGCACCAACGATCCAATGGTGATCTGTTTCGCGAGACTTTGTTTCTTCCAAAAAGTTAAGAATTGCTGTTGAACAGTTGTAAGCATAATAAAGATCCCAGGGAAATTTAGACTTGCATTCTCATGACTTCACGATAGGCTTCGACCAATTTGTCGCGGATGCCCAGCGCCACGTTGAAGTTGACGTTGTTTTCTTCCATTGCGATCATCACAGTGTGCAGATCAACATCTTCGCCCCGCGCCAGTTGTTCCACAAGATTATCGGAATTTCGCTGTGATTGATTGAGAGAGGAGAGCATATCCTCAAAGGATTGTGTGATCTGTTTGGTGTTACTGCTCGCGGAGGGTTTCTGAGTGGAGTGGATATCCGCTATGACAGGGATGGGGTTGGAACTAATAGGTGGGATCGCCATTTTTATCTTCCGATCTCAAGGGCTTTTAAGGCCATTCTTTTTGAAGCTTCCACAGATACCAGATTGGCTTCATAGGAGCGGGTTGCGGAGAGCATGTTGGTCATTTCAACTACAATGTCAACATTGGGATAAGTGACGTAGCCATTTGCATCTGCATCGGGGTTGGTCGGGTCGTACGCTCTTGCGCCGGTTTGGGCATCGGTGGTAATTTCTGCCACCCGGACACCGCCCCGTGGACTGCCAGCCTGGCTGCGGCGGGCCGCGACGAGCTTGGGTAGAAAACCATTCTGATCTTCCGCCATAAAAACAACATCCTGACGCTGATAGGCGCCGCCCTTTTCAGTGCGTGTTGTTTGCGCGTTGGCTATATTGTTCGAGATCAAGTCAAGGCGCAGGCGTTGTGCTGTAAGTCCAGATAAACCGATACGGAGGGAATTCCAGAAACTCATAATCTTCTCCTTGTTGGTCTGATATTATCAAAGGAGGCTGATCACGACAGTAAAAGCAGTGTGAAGTTAAAATAAATTTTATGTGAATAAAAACAAAGCGCCAACTTCCTTGCGGAAAGGCGCTTGTTCTTTATTTGCCCGATCAGGCTTCAATTTTCAATGCCGGGAGTGATTTTTAGGCTATTGAGCCTGACTTATCAAGTTAAGATGTTGCCCAGGGAAGTGAAATATGCTGGGGCACTGCTGACGCTAACGGGGATTTGTCGGGTGGCAATTTTCTGTTCGGTAACAACCCAGGCGCTGCGTAGTTCAGTAAGCGTGGTGATGGCAGAAGCGTAATCACTTTTACGGATGCATTCCAGGCACCACTGGTACAGGCTAAACAATCCGCTTGAAACTTCAGGATAATCCAAATCCAGGGCATCACGGAGCGCGCTGATGGTCGTGATGGATTTAGTAAAATCCTGTTGTTCGCAGGAACGGATCGCCAGATCGTAGGTCATAATTACCAGGCGAAGCGGGCTGGCATTCATTACATCTTGTTTTCGATATTGATTATTATAAGCTGCTAGATACATGGTTCAGGTCCTCAATGAATTTATTGTCTGTGATCATTCTATGAAATAAGTTTCGGCAGACTTCTCACAATCTTGAGCGCCATCCAGTTAATTCGACATAAATTTCTGACGGATATTCAAAGGAATTATAAAGAACGCAATAACCATCTCGCCGTTTGGGAAGATCGTAAAGAAACAAGACAGGATGGTATTACAAATTTTGCACAGTTTTATGCGGCCAGTTTCAACAATTCGCCAGCCGGCATTTTATAAAATTCACTGATCGGTATGGAGCGCAATACGCGGTGTGAATTGCGGTCGATAACAAACACCGTCAGTTCCTTGGTCTCGTCGTTAACGCGGAAATGAACTGAAACGTTGGAGGAATTGCCAGACGGCTCAACCTCGTTATCCGTCTGCGTTGACGATTTGTCCTTGTCGGGACCCTCTGGCTTTGGCGTTCCCAAAGCATTTACCTGCGCCTTGAGCAGCGTGCCAGATACGGCTGTTGGACTTACTGTACTGATTGGGGTAATTGAATTATCACTCATAACACACACTCCTTGCATCCTTGCATGGTGCTGCAAAAAACTTTTTCAGAAAGCAGGGCAAACCTCATGCTTGCCGCCGCTTTGCTATATTTAATTCTGGGTATTGTCGGTTCAGTTTCATTCTCTTAACCCGAGATATTGGTATTCGTACCGGAAATTATGTTAAACCACTGCGCCGTGTATCCGTACTCAACGATCTGATTCTGATAACCCAGATACTGGTTATACAGGGTTTCTTTACGTTTGGTTAAGTTATCGTTGTACTTGGCAATGCGATTATCATAATTTGTACGCTGAACATCGAT
>JBBRWF010000607.1:0-2966 GCA_038249405.1 Anaerolineales bacterium | reverse complement strand
CTGAAATCGTATAAACTGTCATGGCAGGTAGCCTCTGTCCGAATGGATTTTGTTCGCAAACTCTATCTTATCCGTTCAGTGGCTGCCTGTCTCTCAGCAATTTGTAAAGGTGCAACTTTTTAGTTCTGAACCGTGCCAAATATTCCTTTTCGGTATCGCCAAACCAGAGCGGACGCAGACCGAGCGCATCCACGCTGAAGACGCACTCGTCGCCAAAGCGGGAAATGATACCCGCCGGACCCTGGGCAAACGGCCCAAAAGCCTGGCGATAATATTTATAAATAACCTGCAGCTCAGGGGAGAGTTTTTCCACCTCGCTCAAAATGGGAGGAAAAACCAGTTCCATGGCTTCGGTCAGGGTGAAGTGGTACTGGTGGATCAGGGCCGAGAGCAACCGGTCAACATCCTGCGAGTCGCTGCCGCTTTTGAGCAGTTCGACGCCCAGCATGAGGGCCTGTTCGCGCAGGCGGGCGATGGTATTGATCTCGCCGTTGTGCCCAAGCAAGTTAAAAGGCTGAACGCGCTCGAAGCTGGTGGCGGTGTTGGTTGAATAACGCGAGTGCCCAATGGTGATGGCGGTTGTGAAATCGGGATTGCGCAACTCGGGATAATACTGGTAGAGGGTTTCAATGGCTCCGCGCACTTTATAGACGGCGACATAGCTGGAAAGGGAAGCCACGTGCACATTGGCCTGGCGCTCAATGCTTAAGGACAGCTCAAAAAGCACGCGTTCCACGTTTTCGAGCGGACCGTTGCGCACCAGCCCGGCGATCTGCCAGAGCAGGGGAGCCTGCTGGCGGGCCATTTTGCCCAGGGCCTGGGGTCGGGTCTGGATGGGACGCTCGATCAACAGGTCGATGCCCGCAGCCTGAAGAAGTTTGAGGATTTCCCTCTGCACGCCGGGGATATCCACGGCGGTGTTGGGGATCATCAGGTGACCGACAAAAAAGCGGCGGTCTTCGGCCAGCCAGCCGGGTTTGCCATCCAACTCCAGGGCTTGCGCCCAGAGCCGCCGGGGAATATCGGTCAGCACACCGCAGCCGTCGCCCTCGCCGTTGACCTCGCCGCTGCGGTGGCCCATAATGCTGAGCGCCGCCAGCGCGCGTTTCAGATTGCCGTGCGAGGCATCCCCGCTTTTGCGGACAGAAGCAACGATGGCACAGGCATCATGTTCTTCAAGCCAGCCCTGTTTATCTGGCATCGAGACCCAATCAAAGGATTTTTGAGGCTGATGATCCTGTGCAGCAGTGTTGTTTTGGTTATTCTCTTGCATGGCAAACCTTCCTTCCAGAACGATAAAAGGTAATTCTATCTATGATAAGGGCTTAGGCTGTAAGTACAAGTACCCGAATGGGTAAATTTTGGCCCCGGCAGGCACTTTGACCTGCACAAGGACATAATCGACCATGTATTGAGGGATATTAACCCCGGTGGTGGCAATACTGTTACGAAATTCCATGGTGTGATTGATCTCATTGATGGTCATGCCGTTCTCAGTCTCGAACAAATCAAGCGCGAGCAGCCCGCCGCCCACCGCGCGCGCCGCCCGGCGGCAGAGATCCGCGATCTCAGGCGTGAGCGGGCAGTTGGAGGCGATGCCGCCGCGCGCGGTGTTGGTGATCCAGTTTTCGGAGGAGCGGTAGATGGCGCAGATGGGCTCTTCACCGATGACGAAGGCGCGGATATCGCGGCCGGGTTTGTTGATGTATTCCTGGATGTAGAAAACCTGGTGATTGACACCCATAGTGGCCTTGTGTTCGATGAGTGCTTCGGCTGTTGAACGGTTATCGACTTTGGCAAGCAGGCGTCCCCAGGAGCCGACCACCGGTTTGAGCACGCAGGGGTAGCCGATCTCCTCCACCGCGGCCAGGGCGGATTCTTCGTCAAAGGCCATCAGCACGCGCGGGGTAGGGATGCCTACACGCGCCAGGATCTGGCTGGTGATGTATTTATCGCCGCAGCGTTCTGCCACAGCCGAAGGATTGACCACGGGCACGCCGTGCGCTTCAAAGATGCGCGAGATGTAAAGACCGCGCGAATAGGAAATGGAACGTTCAAAAACCACATCCACCGCATCTGGCAGTTTGGAAATATCAAAGAAACGTTCTCCATCCAGGATGCGCACAATTTCAACATCGGGACGGCTGGAAAATTCTTCCAGCAGCAGTTTCTCTTCGGTGCGCAAACGGGTCATTAAAAAGCCTACACGAATCATGGGATTATTCCTTTCAGCATCGATTAAAGAGCCGCGATGATCTGCGAGGTCATCTGCCCGGTGGTCAAGGCACCGCCCAGATCGGCGGTAACGAGGTTGCGTTCGAGGCAGGCGTCGATGGCGCGGCGCAAGCGCACAGCGCTCTCAGCCTGCCCGATGTATTCGAGCAGCAGGGCAGTGGAAAGCAGCGTGGCGGTGGGGTTGGCTTTGTGCTGCCCGGCGATATTGGGCGCACTGCCGTGCACGGGTTCAAAGACGGCCGTTTTTGCGCCGTAATTGCCGGAATAGGCCACGCCCAACCCGCCCACCAGCATGGAAGCCTCATCGCTCAGGATGTCGCCAAACAAGTTGGTGGTCACGATGACCTGGAACTGCTCTGGCGCGCGGATAAGTTCCATGGCGCAGGTATCGACCAGCATCTCATCCATCAAAATTTCAGGGTATTCCGGCGCGATCTCGAAGGCAACCTGGCGGAACAGGCCGCAGGTGGCGCGCAGGATATTGGCCTTGTGCACGACGGTGACCTTGTTGCGGCCCCCGGCGCGGGCCAGATCGAATGCTTTGCGGATGATGCGCTCGGATGCGCCGCGCGTGATGGTCCTCTCGCTGATGGCGCGGCGGCCTTCGTCTTCGACGCGTTCCACGCCGCTGTACAGGTCTTCAGTGTTCTCACGCACGATGAGCATGTCGATGCCGGGGCGCGAAACCGGGTGCGGGAAAGAGCGGCAGGGGCGGATGTTGGCATACAGAT
>JBBRWF010000606.1:0-2967 GCA_038249405.1 Anaerolineales bacterium | reverse complement strand
GTTACAGCCCAGGTTTTCTTTCTTCCACCTTTCAATTCGTGGAGAGCAAGAGCCGGAATTTGCAGGTCTTCAACGACCCTGGCTTGATTAAGCTGGGCCAGGATAAGTCACAACCGCTCGGCGTGCTTTGGCTGGATTCCCGCCAAATTTCCGGTAAGGAAGAATTTCTTCAATCCCTTATGAGCAAAACTCATTATCATGGTTTCATTGTAACCACTATGTTCTCGCATTGCAACCGGATTGGCCATGCATCGAATAGCAATAATCGAGACGTGATATTGGAGCTTACAACCGATCAAGAGGGCTCTGCAGTTTGCGGATGTCGCGGGCCATGACATGGGTATAGATCTCTGTGGTTTTTACGTCGGCATGGCCGAGGAGTTCCTGGAGTACCCGGATATTCACCCCGTTTTCCAGCATATGCGTGGCAAAGCTGTGTCGCAGGGTGTGGCAGCCGACCTTCTTGTCGATCCCGGCCTGTTCCGCCGCCCGTTTCACTGCCTTTTGTAGCCCGGATTCAAGCACATGATGGCGCATCTCTTTGCCCGAACGCGGATCAATAGATCGCTCTCTTGACGGGAATACCCACTGCCAGCCGGTCTCGCGCCCGGCGTTTGGATATTTCCTAGCCAGGGCCTCGGGAATATATACCTCTCCAAAGCCTTCTTCAAAATCCTTATGATGAAGGACCTTCACCGCCTGAATCTGTTTTTGTAACTGGTACTCAAGATTTTTTGGCAGGATGGTTGTTCGATCCTTGCCGCCTTTACCGTCGCGAATAAAAACCAGGCCCTGGCCGAAATCGACATCCTGAACACGCAATCGGATGCATTCCATCAGGCGCAGACCGCCGCCATAGAGGAGTTTGGCCATGAGGGAGTGTTTACCTTCCATCGCTGCAAGTAAACGCTGCACTTCCTCTTGTACTAGCACGGTTGGTGGTCTCTGCAGGCGTTTGCTGCGGATTGGAGCGATCTCTTCGGCCAACGGTTTGTCAAGGACATCCCGATAAAGAAAAACCAGAGCATTGAGAGCCTGTCGCTGGGTTGAAGCAGACACCTTGCCCTCGGTTGTCAGATGGGAAAGAAACTTTTCGATATCCTTGGCGCCGAGCAGATTTGGATGGGTTCTTCCGCCAAAATGATGGATGTAGCGGAGTATCCATTGACAATAGGTCTGCTCGGTGCGATACGCATAGTGATGATAGCGGAGCACCTCCCGCACTTGATCCATCAGCTTCAGACTGGGATTTGGCCGGAATTTCGGTCTATTTTTGTTTTGACTTTCCATATTCTATGAAATAATATCGCAATATGTGGAAACTTTCCAGGCAATATGTAATATGTGGTAAGTTTTTCAGCCTTTTTTCCACTTTCGGATTTTAATATATCAATAAGTGGAAATTCCGTCCATCCATAGGGGGTGATATGACGGACAAGAATCCACTTATTGCACTGTTGGGCCGCAGGGCGAGGTGCGTCGTGAACTCGAAAATCCACAGGGGCAATTTCATGGTTACAAGTAATTTCTGGAACAACGAGTTTCAGGATGGGGAATACAGCAAAACGGCTGACGAGGTGCAACACATCAACCGGATTTTTTCGACGGCTGCGGCACAAGACATTCCTACCGAAAAGCGCGAACAAGTAACCGATTACATCAATTTCGCGCTACTGCACGAAACCATTGAGCCTAGAATCAGAGATAAGCTGGAACACTTACTTGACCAGCTTCAGAAAGTGCAGGCTACGTGATGAATTGGATCAACCTAGCCATTGCCATCTGTTCGCTGCTTGCTGCAATAGCTTCGGCCATTGCAGCATGGAAATCTGCGACATCAGCCAATTCCGCCAACACCTTGGCGAAGGAAGCGCTAACCAAACGCGCACAGTCCGAACTGTTCCTGAAAGTGTTACTGGAACTGGCACGCATACATCGCTTGATGACCGGCTTCATCAACAACGATCACAGTGATGCTGATTTCAGCATGGTATTCGACGGCAAGGCAGCTGCCGAACTCCTACCGTTATTGAAAGAACTTGATGCCCTCTCGTCAAAATTTAGGGTTTCCTTCAAGGAAGACATCTCGCTGGCTGATCTTCTGAAGCGCATGTCATCCAAGTGTTATCACGCATCGAGGGATGATTTGATCCTTCTGCAAAACATAATCGACCTACTCCAGAAATCCCAACGTGAGGAATTAAGCAATCCATGAAACTAACAACCACAACCACACTCGCCATCACTACCGCGATGTTTTTACTAACTGCCTGCGCCAGTGGCCCGCGAAAGGTCAGCATGGCCGAAACCATGGCCTCCGAGAGCCAAATCATCATCCCGGCGAGAAGCCAGCCAGCCTCGCCGCAGTCTGAAAAGATTTACACCCAGCCAGTCAATAAGACCGAGCCGTGCAAGCTATCCACCACCAAGGACCAGCTTGAACGTAAGAACTTTCGTGCCTATTGGGATGGCGATTGCAAGGGCGGCTATGCCTACGGCCTTGGCCGCGAAATCGCCCTTTCAAATACGCATCACTTGGAAGAAATTACCATCCACAGCGGCGATGGCAATTATTTAAATGGGCAACCTTTGAGGGCTATTGATTTTGTGAACAATTATGGTGTCTATGGTGTAGCGGGCGCGACTTCCCCCGCGATTTCTGCCCAAGACGAATTAATTACGAGCAACAGCGTAGATTTTTCAATTAAATACACTTTAAGAGCTACGGATGGCAAGGGTAATCATCGATATTTGGAAAGTTCGCCATTCAACCCTGTCAAATTTACAGTCAACGCAACTCACGGTAAACCCGCTTATGTCTTGATAGACTACTCTGCGCTTCCTGCTACATCGGATCAGGCGCAAATGGCTCTTTTCACAGCAGACCCCGCCACACAGAAACCCGTTGGTTTCCGCATCGTTCGCTTTCGCAACGGCGTGATCCAGCACCAAAAACTTACTGCTGAT
>JBBRWF010000605.1:0-2975 GCA_038249405.1 Anaerolineales bacterium | reverse complement strand
TCGTTTTGCCTTCGGGCCTGCCCAAGTGCCTTTTCCAATTCGCGCACTGTAAGCTTCATGGTCCAGCTGGTAAAAAGCAATGATATGGAAAAGAAAAACCAGATTGAGAGCAGTGAATAACCGAAAGGTCGGGGTAAAGTAAGGCCTGCCTGTTGCAGGGCTGCCAATCCCAACACGGCCAGGATGCTTAATACCAGGAAAATTGTTTCAATATACGAGTGGAATAATAAGCCAACTGCAATGGTGATGGCCGCAAGCACAAAAATCAGGGGGCTGGAAATGCCGCCGCCAAGCGCTGCAAAGACCACGCAAATCATCCAACCGGATGCGAGCAAGAACAGACTGGCAAATGTAAGGCGTCCGCGATACAAGAAAATTCGGGAAATGAGGAAAATTGCGAAAAGAGCAACAATCGCCGCCCAGGACACTATTTTATACTTTGCGAAGAAGGGAACATAAATGAACGCCGCAATCAGCAGCGCCAATACGAAATACAGTCCCAGGCTGTTAACCAGGCGCGCCCGGTTGGATTTTTCTTCATTATCTGGAAAAAGAGGCGGGTCCAACCATTTTTTGAGGTTTTTTAACATTGCAACTGATCCTTACAAATCATATTTCTCCCCCAATATGGTTTTTTCAGGTCAGATTGCTTTAAGGTACACATAAAGCTCAAGGTTCCCATTTAATTTTATCACTACTGCCTGCGAAAAAGAACCATCCTGGTAAAGTGTAAGGATTCCCCAATGTTTATAATATAATGAAGATGAAAGTAAGAATTGTATCGCCGGAACAAGATAGTTGGCTGGATACCTACTTCGTTAAGAGGAATCGTAAGTCGACCCTGGCCAGGCTCAGCCCGACTTTCAGTGGATTTGGAACCGGGACGGACGAGGTAGTTAATAACCTGGGTGACTGCCGCGGACGGCGCACTTTATGAAGCCAAAAATAACGGCAGAAACCTGGTCGTTTCCGGGTAGGATTTTCTAGATAACTTTATGAGCATCGATATTCATACACTTTCACTCGCCCTTAGCATCACCAATCTACTGCAAGCGTTTGCCCTGTTAACTCAATTCCGATTGGAAAAAAACAGCCGGGGATTGGGTTGGTGGGCAGCGGGCAGTGCAGCCATGATGCTGGGTTTTTGCATTAATCACTTGCAGGATCATCCTGACTTTGGGCAGAGTTCCATCATCGCCAACAATTTATTATTCGTGATTGCCATGGCGTTTTTTTACACCGGCACGCTGCGCTTCTTCCACCAACGCGAACAGCGCGTTCTGCTCATTAGCCTGTGCACAGCAACCACCCTGGCCGCCATCTATTTCACCTACATTCTAGATAACCTGCTCGCGCGGCGGGTAAATATCTCACTTGCGCTGGCAATCATGTCTTTCTTGAATGCGCGCGCTTTCCTGGTTTTTAAGATTCGGTCGGTTACCTTACTGGCACATTTTCTTACAATCGTTTTTTTGTCATATGGAATATTTTTTATCCTGCGCACTTTTTCGCCGGAAACTGGTGGGCAGGTGGGGGGTCTCTTTACTGCTTCGCTAACGCAAGCCGCAAGCTACCTGGTTACGCTGATCGCCAGCTCGCTGTGGACGTTTGGCATGATCATGCTGGTCAACCAGCGCAGCCACTCGGAAAATCTCGAATCAAAAGAAAACCTGGAACTGATTTTTAACACCAGTCCAGACGCTGTATTGATCACACGCGTAAATGACGGCTACTGCGTGGATGTCAACGATGGGTTCACAGCGATGACGGGATACAGCCGCGCAGATGTGATGGGAAAATCTGTGCTTGAAATCAACCTTTGGAAAAATGCGGCTGATCGCAAATTCCTTGTGAAAACCCTGGCTGAACTCGGGGTATGCCACAACCTTGAGGCAGAATTTCAGCGCAAGGATGGCGAGTCATTTTACGGGACCGTATCGGCAAAAGTTGTTACGCTGCAGGGCGTGCCTCAAATCATCAGCGTAGTGCGCGACATTAGCGAACAAAAACGCGTTAGAGAGCTTGAACGGGAAAGCGAAGAGAAACACCGCATTCTTTTTACTGATTCGCCCGATGCCTACCTGATCACTATGGACGGTAAGTTTGCGGACTGTAACCGGGCAACCGAGGCCATGCTGCGCGGTGACCGGTCCAAGATCATTGGACAATCCTCGGAGATTCTTTCCCCTGAATTTCAACCGGATGGCAGAAAATCAGCCCTGGCAGCGCAAGAAAAAATTGATGAAGCCCTGCTGAATGGCAATATTTCATTTCAATGGGTACACCGTCGGTTGGATGGGTCGGAATTTTTGGTGGATGTATCACTGACGCCAATGGAATTAGATGGAAAAACCGCACTGTTTACGATCTGGCGGGATATTACCGAGCGCAAGCAGGCGGAGGAAGCTCTGAGAGAGAGCGAGCAAAACTATAGAACACTGGCAGATTCAGGCCAGGCTTTGGTCTGGTTGGCCGGGGAGGACAAGCTATGCTACTACTTTAATTCCGTCTGGCTAAAATTCACTGGGCGCACGCTTGAACAGGAATCAGGAAATGGGTGGGCAGAAGGTATACACCCTGAAGATTTTCAACGCTGCCTGGATACTTATGTATCTGCATTTGACCGGCGTGAAGATTTCAGCATGGAATATCGACTGCGCCGCCATGATGGCAAATATCGTTGGCTGTTGGATGAAGGCAGTCCGCGATACGACAGCAAGGGAATTTTTATTGGGTATATCGGCCATTGTCTTGATATTACCGAACGCAAACTGGTTGAAGATGCCCTGTTGGAGAGCAAAAACCAGATCAATCTACTACTGCAAAGCACAAACCAGGGCATCTATGGCATTGATCTAAATGGCGGCTGTACCTTCATTAACCAATCTGGCTTAAACATGATTGGCTACACGCTTGATGAATGCAGCGGCCAGAATATGCACGCCCTCATCCACCACAGCTATGCAGATGGGACC
>JBBRWF010000604.1:0-2977 GCA_038249405.1 Anaerolineales bacterium | reverse complement strand
GAACAATCAGCCCCTTTCTTGTTTGAGACGAGAAAGGGGCTTTGTGCATTTAAAAAAGATTGAGATTATTGTTCCGTTTCGCCTCCGTCAAACGGATCGACATCTGGTACGCCAGGTTTTAGATAGCGATATATGGGGAAATACAGGGCAGCCCCCAGGATCATGAATGCCATGGCCCAACCAATTGAGTTCCAGCCTTCTTCAAAGAACTGGCTCACAATAGCGACCAGGATAATGGCGACTGGCCCGATGGTCGCAATGACCAACCCCAACCAGCCGCCTGGAATACGGTCACACGGCATATCCCTGTACTTGAACCGAAATACCCACAGGGCGCCGAATTCGGCCAAGATGACGATCAACTGCAAAAAGACATCCGCTACAACAAGTTTTGAGAAATCGAAGCTGGCGAAAAACCAGTAGATCAGGCCGGTGAGAATGATGGCAACGTAAGGGGTGCCATATTTGGGATGCACTTTTACCAGCCAGCGCGGAAACATGCCATCCTCAGCCAGGGCAAATGGGATGCGCGTACCTCCCAGGGAGTTGCCTGTAAACAAACCAATCATGCTCAAGACAGCTCCAAAAGTCAACCAGCCGCCTAAAAAGATACCGACTTTCTCGCCGCCGAAAATGTTGCCTACAGCGCGGCCTATATCTGGAAATTCCCAGCCGGTGGTGGAAGCCTGATCCATGCCCCAACGCTGAAGTGTATCAGGCGTGACCCCATAAGAATCTTGAAGGTCAACACCAATGCCTGCCTCAGTATCCGCCTCGCGACCCCACAGCAGGTAACTGCCATCCGCCCCGCCGCCACCGTACAGGCCGCCAAAGACCGGGAATACATAGGTGAGGACAACGCCGATGAGCACAATGGTGAGCGCCAGAGGAAAGGTCTTGCGGGGATTAACAACTTCGGAACCCGCTGCCGAAGGCAGTTCCCAACCCATGTAATTCCACATGACTATAAATAAACCTGTGCTGAGGGCAGCGGAAACGGAAGCGGGATTAACTGGCTCGCCACCTGGCAAGAAAGGCAGCCCCATGGGCATACCGGCCATGTACCAGTTGTAGACACCCATGCCACCCATCACAAATAGAGGAATGATGAGTAAAACGCCCAGCCAATTGGTAAAAATTCCGGAAATGCGCGCCCCACGGATCTGCAGAAAGCTGATGAACCAGATGATAGCCCCAGAAATCACTATCTGCCAGATACTGACGCCAAACACCTGCGGGGCTTCTTCCAAAGCAGGAAAGAAAAAGCTTAAGTGGTAATAGGCCAGCACCGGGTAAATAGCCACATCCAACCATGAAACAATCCAGTTGTTCCAACCGGCCATAAAACCCGCGAAAGGTCCAAAGGCTTTTTTGACCCAATGGTAATAACCGCCTTCGGCGGGCATCAGCGTGGTTAGCTCGCGCACCATGAGCACGTTTGGCAGGCTAAAAATCAGTGGTGTTAAAATAATCAGCAGCATGGCAAGGCCCGGACCGGAATAGCCTACCAGGCCTTCAATGCCAAATGTACCGCCCGAAACGGTAAAATAAATTAGTCCGGCCAACGGCAGCAGCGTCAGATCACGTTTTAGTTTGTGCGCCTCTGTCTGAATGGTCGCTCCACCTTTTCCATTCGTTTTTATCATTGGTTATGTCCCTTGTAAGGTAACATTTAAAAGTGCAGAAGGGCGGACAGGAACTGCAAACACTTATCCGCCCAATTATTTTTTGTTTATGCGACCTGGGGGGTCATTTCCTTGAGGCCGTAAGGGAACTCGTAATCAGCCATTTTTTCCATGAAAGGATCAGGAGGAAAGGCTTCAGGGCCAAGTACACCCACGCCCTGCCACTGACCATGCTCCAGCAAATCCATGGCAATGACCGCTGAGAATGCGGTTTGAGCAACCACGGCCTGACAGCCCCAACGCTTCATGCAGGTTTCATTGTCTGCTACCTGGTAGAGGTAGACTTCACGGGGTTTGCCATCTTTGAGACCCTTGACCCAGGTGCCAGCACAGGTTTTGCCAAACATGTGACCGCCCAAATAAGCCGGGTCTGGCAGACAGGCAGCCACTACATCGCGCGGGGAAACCTGCACACCTTTGACATTGATCTTGTCCTTGTTATCGAGGCCCAACATGTGAAGGGTCTTGAGGACACTGATAAACTGATCGCCCAGACCATACTTAAAGGTGGCGCGTTTGCATTTGACCCAGCGCGGCATGAGCAGAACTTCCTCGTGCTCGACGTTGACCACTTCCACTTTGCCAATGCCTTCGGGGAATTCAAAGATCTCAGGTTCTGAGAACGGCTCGGTGGTGTACCACTGGCGGTTCTTTTCCCAGATGACGGGCGGGTTCAGGCATTCTTCGATGGTGGTCCAAATGGAAAAATTGGGGGCAAATTCATAGCCGCGAATTTCGATGTTTGCACCATCACGAATGCCAAGTTCTTCGATCTCGTCAAAGAGATGGTCCTGGGCATAACGGGCAAACACATCTGCCATACCGGGTTCGACACCAAAGCCCACCATGGCCAGGAGACCTTTCTTTTCCCAGTCGCCGGCTCTGGCGAACTGGTAATCGCCCAGTTTTACGCCACACTGATTAAATGGATCATCCGGATGGGGTGATGAAAGCGTCATGGCCATATCCATGTAGGTCGCGCCGACATTGTAGGCGGCGTCAAATATTTTCTCGTTGAAGATGGGATCGACGGCATTCATGATCAAATTAACGCCATATTTGAGCGCCAGGGCTTCGATCATTTCCTGTTTGCTGGCGTCTATAAATTCGACCGGGAAACGGACGGCATCGCCCAACTTGTTCTGGATTTCTTCGGCGCGCTTGAGGTTATAATCTGCGAGGACAACTTGCTCCACCCAGGGGCGTTCCCTGGCAATTACCGCAATCGCTTCACCAACCCCACCTACTCCGACAAGTAATACTTTCATAGCCTTCTCTCCTTTGATATTATT
>JBBRWF010000603.1:0-3014 GCA_038249405.1 Anaerolineales bacterium | reverse complement strand
CATCCCTACCGCCACATCTGGGCCTGTAATTCTTACGCCCGGCGTTCTGGGTGAAGCCACAGTTTGTGTTTTGCTTTACAACGATCTCAACGGAGATTCTTTGCGGCAGGATACCGAGGTAACCATCCCGGATGGCGCTGTCAGTGTAACCGGAACTTCGGGTCAATATTCAAAAACAGCTACAACTGTCGTAGGTGTCGACCCTGTCTGTTTTGATAAGGTGCTTCAAGGTACTTATAACATCTCCGTTGCCGCGCCTGAGGGGTACAACGCCACCACCCAGCATAACTACACTCTGGATATCAAGGCTGGTGAGCAAATCTACGTGGATTTTGGCGCACAGCAGGGCGGGCAAGCCAAGCCGCAAGATCCAGTAAATGAACCTGGTTCCAACAACTTGCTTGGTATTGCCGGTGCTGGCCTGGTGATAATTGGGATTGGCCTCGGGATTTACGCCTGGATGGCCTTTGGACGTAAACCCGGTTTCGAAATGCGTAATCATCCGCGTAATTAATTGCCACGCGTTGAATTTTCACAAAATGCGCCATTTGCTTATGCAAATTGGCGCATTTTGTTGGCAGCAG
This sequence comes from Anaerolineales bacterium, assembly GCA_038249405.1. Taxonomy (GTDB): domain Bacteria; phylum Chloroflexota; class Anaerolineae; order Anaerolineales; family Villigracilaceae; genus UBA5195. The sequence continues at coordinate 2,430 of JBBRWF010000603.1, read as the reverse complement.
CATACTATAATGTGAGCATGCGTGCTTCCAATGCTCAAAAATTATTAAATCTCAATCATGTTTTCTATTCTGAATTTGGCGCGGCTTTTTCGGTCACACGCCAGCGTTTGCAGCCGGGCGTGCGCAAAATTCTTATAGAGTTCGCTGTATCAGGTAATATTCTGGATCTTGGCTGCGGCAACGGCGAAATTGTTCACTTCCTGGTTGAAACTGGCTTTAAGGGAGCGTATACTGGTCTGGATTTCAGCCCGCCGCTGCTGGGTGATGCCAGAGCCCGGGCAGCAGGGTTTCACACAGCTTTTGTCGAATCAGATTTAACCTCCCCGCACTGGGATCAACCTCTGGTCACCGGTTCATATTCATTAATCACAGCTTTTGCGGTTTTGCATCATATCCCGTCCATTGAACTGCGCCAGCAAATTGTGCAAAAGGTGCGGAGGTTGCTTGCTCCTGGCGGAAAATTTATTCATTCAAATTGGCAATTCCTGAACAGCGAAAAACTTAAAGGCCGCATTCAGCCCTGGGCCTCGGCTGGTTTATCGATTGAAGATGTGGATGACGGTGATTATCTGCTCGACTGGCGCAGCGGTGGTTCGGGGCTGCGTTACGCCCATCACTTTTCAGAACAGGAATTAAACCGGCTGGCCTCAGACACCGGCTTCAAAGTCTCGGGTAGTTTTCTCTCGGATGGGGCTGGCGAACGTTTGGGCCTGTATCAGGTTTGGGATCTTGCCGAAGATCTACGATAAACTGGCTGTGATATACGATTTAAAGGCGGATTCATGCATAAAATAAAGTTGATATTGATCCGTTTCTGGGCGCTGGGTGTGCTGCTGGCATTTTTGCCAGTATATTACGTGATCTCAGTAAACAATGAGCGCATGGTTGATTATGTCAACAACGGTTTCCTTACCTTCTGGCTTTCTGGTCGTTTGTTATGGCAGGGATTAAATCCGTACTCAACCACTGACTGGGTCAGCAGCCACCACATCTATCATGCCACATGGATTCCCAATTCGATTTTTCCTTATCCCCTGCCATTGTCATTGATCACTGCGCCGCTCGGATTGTTCCCAATCGATAAGGCCTACATCCTGTGGGATATGGTATCGCAGGTGTTAATCGCACTGTGTATTTTGTGGCTTGCCAGGCGCTGGGATGGCCTGAACAGGCAGTTGTATGTCGTTTTTGTACTGGTTGCGACTGTTTTGAACGGAAATGTTTTTCTGGGTTTAAAGACCGGCACTTTTATTGCCCTGTTCCTGTTCTTTTTAACCCTTTCCCTCTATTTCATGCATACCCGCCGCCCCTTACTGGCGGGTATTGCCTTGACCGGTCTGGCGCTGAAACCACCTCTGCTCATGATTGTAGCGCTTATCGGGTTGTGGTTTCTTTTTCGGCGCGATTGGAAGGCAATTGCCGGGTTGGTCGCGGGTGGTTTGGGCTGGTTGGTAATTGGTTTTATGCAGGACCCTGCCTGGGTACAAAAATTTCTCAGGGTGAGTGAAAGTCTACTTGACAAACGCCTGGGCAATCAGCCCACCATCCTCAGTTATACTCGCCTGGTCTGCACCGGGCGTTTGGATTGTGCATTTTCGCTGTACGGATTGATTATTCTTATTCTGGTTGCTTTGTTCGCATGGCTGGTTTGGAAGAGACGCGCAACTCTTTCTCCGCTGATGGTTTTTAGCGCAGCGGCGGCTCTAGGCGTGCTTTTACCTCCATACCTCTGGTCGTACGATTATACATTGCTGCTTATTCCTGTTTGTTATATTGTTTTTGATTTGATCTTCCAGTATGGAACGTACCTGTACCCAACGTTGTTCCTGTTGCTGCTTGATGCGTTGTCGATTGTGGGATTGATCTTTTTTTCGACCAACCCTGCCAGCGAGACACTTACCATCCAGCGCGATATGTGGAGCATCTGGGTGGCGGTCCTTGTGCTTGCGGTAACCTGGTGGCTGGTATTCCGTGCCCCACACGCAGAGTATGTTTCTGAAAAGCATGTAGTATAAGAGTATTATTAAAGAATTTGGAGGAGAAATTATTAGTAAATTATCATTCCCCAAATCATCCCCTAAAGAGACGTCCGAATCGTCATAAAATCACCAATTATTATGACGATAATGATGTGCTGGAAATTACGAACAGGGGTTAATGCACGAATCCTTTCAAAAACATTAGGCGTCCCTACCCTTTACATGCTGGTGGTTTAATGTATGATTGATACGTTGGCGTTTTTCTCGGTTTTTTCGAAATCGGGGGGGACGCTGATAATATTTAATCAACTGGAAAGGAAGTTATATGAATGTACGAACAGCCAAGCTCACACCTGTCGCCTAAAGTCCAGGCCTACCCGAAAGCCAACGGTATTGGAAACGGTATTTTTGCCCAACAAGTTCTGAAGAAGGGTGAACTTCTAGCCGTTTT
>JBBRWF010000602.1:0-3020 GCA_038249405.1 Anaerolineales bacterium | reverse complement strand
GCACCGCTGGAAAATTCGCGATTGGCACAGGTTTCCTGCCGCGGCCCAATGAAGAAGCATTGACCAAGTTTGGCACGGTGATTGGCGGCGCTTCATTATGGATCATCAAAGATCGCCCGGAAGCTGAAAAGGGATGCGCCTGGAACTTCATCAAGTTTATGGCATCCGCTCCGCAGCAAGCATACTGGCAGACGATGTCCGGGTATTTCCCGATTCGAAAGGCTGCCTACCAGGAAAAGCTTTCTATTGATTGGACAGCAAAATATCCTCCATTCAATACAGCCATCGACCAACTGCACGCAGCTCCCAATATTCGGGTGACAAACGGCGGTTTGATCGGAGTTTTCCCGGCCGCCCGCGCGACAATCGAAACTACGATCGAAGAAATTTTAGCTGGAAAATCAACCCCGAAAGACGCATTGGATAAAGCAGCCACAGCGGTTACCACAGCAATTCAGGAATACAACCTGTCCATGGGTATTAAATAGTACCCACAGAAACGAGTTTGTGATTTGGGGGGAGCTGCTCTGGCAGCTCCCCCCACTTTTTCTGAGCAAAAATTGGATTGTCAATGAAATTAAGTAAATTATTCATCGCGACCATCATTTTCCTTCTGACCTTCACGGCCTGTCAGCCAAATGTCAATATCCCACAGAGAGAAATAACGAAAATGAACAATACACTTCCTCCACCCATCGTGATTGCCCACCGGGGAGCTCGTTCGCTTGCTCCAGAAAATACGTTAATGGCAGCCCAAAAAGCATTCGATCTTGGCGCCGATATGTGGGAGTTGGATGTGGCAGTAACCTATGATGGCGAACTCGTTGTGATTCATGATGACACCTTAAAAAGAACTTCAAATGCTCCTGCTGTTTATCCAAAACAGATGCCATGGGGTGTAAGGTTGTTCACCCTTGCAGAATTGAAAAAACTGGATTTTGGCAGTTGGTTTATTGCCCAAGATCCATTTGGAACGATCGCAGATGGTTCAGTTTCACTCGCGGATCAGGAGAAAATGAAGAACATCCAGATCCCAACCCTGGAAGAAGCGCTTGTGTTCACGAAGGCGAATCACTGGCGAGTAAACGTTGAAATTAAAGATCTTTCAAAGACACCCGAAGATGCCGTTGTCGTTGAAAAAGTGATGGCGCTGATCGAAAAGTTGGAGATGTTCGATTCTGTGATTGTCTCTTCATTCAACCATGATTACCTGGTCCGCGCTAAAAAAATCAATCCCAAGGTAACCACCGCTGCGCTTGTCACCAACGGTGTCAGTGATCCGGTCGCTTTGTTAACCAAATTAGGCGCCCAGGCCTATAATCCTGGCATCGATGGAATCGGCGATTTATCCAAAATCCGCCTTGTCCGCGCAGCCGGGTTGGATGTCTATGTTTGGACTGTCAATGATGAAACCATCATGCGCAAGTTGATTGACGCAGGTGTCAGCGGAATATTTACAGATTACCCCCAGCGCGGATTGCAAATCCTCAAAGAAAACAAATAATCAGTCGCAGTAACTTACTGTTTATCGCTGCTCAACCTGCCGCGCAATCATCTCCGCCAGCAGATCCTCGCCGGGCGGGGTCAGGTGGATGGCGCTGTTGGTGAACTGCTCCTGCGGCACGGCGTCCCAGGCGTCCAGGCAGCGCCAACCCTGCGCGCGGCACTGCTCCCCCAGCCAGGCGCGGTACTGGTCGTACGCCCAGCGCGGATAATAAAAATTGTAGCGCACGGCGCTGTTCTTGCCCTGGCTGATGAGAATGGGCTCGTTGACCAGCAGCACCGGCGCGCCAGCCGCCTGGATCCCAGCCTGGAGCGCGTCCAGCGCCAGCTCGTCCGTTGGCAGGGTCGGGCCTTTCCAGCCGTTGAAAGACGGGTCGGCGGCCAGGTCGCGCTGGGCGGGTGCGTAGTCCGCCGGATAGGCCTGGTCGACGCCGGTCGCGCCCCACATCAATCCGTAGAACTGCAAGCGCAGCCAGTCCGCCAGCGGGCGGTGCTGGCCGATGAGCGTGTTCTGCCAGAAATCCGCGCGCACAAAGGCCGGGTCGCCGGCGCGCACCTGCAAGCCGCAGCACGTCCCCAAGGCCAGTACCGGCCCCGGGTTGTTGGCCGTCAGCGGCGACTCGAGCTGGCGCGCGCGCGGGAAGGACTGCAGCGTCACCAGCCAGATCACCAGGTCGGGCTGGTAGCGGCGGGCTTCCTTTAAGAGCATGGCGTCCTTGGTCAGCGAGAGGGTCGGGTAGCCCAGGTTGTAAAAGCGCATCAAGCGCCCGTCTGCGCTGCGCAGGTTCTGCGCGTTCAGACGCGCCGCCAGGGTCTGCTCCGGACGCAGCAGCACGCCCCACACAGACGAATCGCCGGCCACGAAGACTCGGAATTCATCCGTTGGTTTGGGACTGCCTGCAGCCGCTATTGGGCTGCCGGCCAATTTCAATGAAGCGAACATCGCGTCCAGGTCGTACAGGCTCAGGTTGTAGCTTTCGCGCGGAGTTTCGCCGAACGGCAGGCGTTCGCGTCCGGGCGCGAGCGAGTTGTAGATCGAAAGCTTGCCGACCGGCAGCGGACCGAGCAGCCCGAGCGCCAGGTTAAAGGCCAGGAACAGCAGCAGTGTTTTGAGAAGGAGGCGCACAGGTGAAATCTTCATGCCGCTCCGAATAAGACACCCAGCACGCGCCAGGCCAGCGGCCCATCCGGCAGGGCAAACCACACCCAACCCAACGCCACATAAATGAAGGTGAACAAGGTCGAGACGGCGGTGACCGCTCCGTGCAGGCGCGGGCGCTCGTCCAGCCAGTCCTGGCGCGGACGCAGCCACTCGCTCCAGCGGTTGTGCGCGAACAGTCCCAGCCCGTGCCACAGCCCCCAAATGACGAAGTTGAGCGTCACCCCATGCCACAGCCCGATCAGCACCATCGTGCTGAGCTGGGTGATCAAAATCGTCCAGCCGACCGGGGTTTTCCTGCCGCGCAGCCAGCGCGTGAGCGGGTTGAAGAAATACGCCCGGAACCACTGCGTCAGCG
>JBBRWF010000601.1:0-3025 GCA_038249405.1 Anaerolineales bacterium | reverse complement strand
TATATTCGATATCCAGGGCGATGGGTGGTGCGCAGCGCAGTTCATACCCCAGCACGTGCTTGACCAACCGGACCGGCCGGACACCCAGGCGGACCAATTCGGCTTCCAGCTCTTTTTTGAGCAGGTCCAGAAAGTTGACTTCCGCCAGGCGGATATGGCCGTGCTCGTCCCTTTCGACATTGTCCAGGGCCAGCAAATCCGCATGGGACAGGTTTTCCAGGATCCCCTCTGCCAGAATGGCGATCCCATAAGCCTTGCCCTCTAACAGGCGCAGCAAAATGCTGGTCACCAGAATGTCCACCACTTCACGCAGGTGAATCTTACCGCCCGGCCACTCCTCGGGGATCAAGGTTATTGTGGCTGAAGCGCTTTTTCCAATCCCGAGGGCAAGATGGCCCGATTTCCGGCCCATACTCAGTACCAGGAACCAATGCTGGCTTGTTTGGGCGTCTTTCTTCAGGTTCATCACCAGTCGCGAGCCGATTTCGCGCGCGGTTTCATACCCAAAGGTGGAGATATCTTCCGGCAGGGGCAGGTCGTTGTCAATCGTTTTCGGAACATGCACCGAGCATAAATCAACACCCATGTTTTCCTGGGCGAAGCGAGCCACTTTTGAAGCCGAATAGGCCGTGTCGTCTCCGCCAATCGAAACCAGGGCAGTAATCCCTGCCTCCTGCAGGGTGGTCACGCAGGCGCGCAGTGCCTCCTGGGATTGAGTCGGGTTTGCCCGCGCCGTGCGCAGGATCGAACCGCCTTCTCCATAAATATAGGCCACCCGCTCCGCCGTGAGAGGTGTGCTGACCAGTTTCCCTTCCATCAGGTGGCGAAATCCGTCATAGATCCCGATCACTTCACACTTCTGGCGGGCTGCTTCAATCGCCACGGCGTGAATGACACTATTGATCCCCGGCGCTGGACCTCCGCCAACCAACACTCCAATTCGCTTGCATTTCTGGCTGCCTGTTTGCATACGCCCTCCAGTTTTTCCGCTGCTTGCGATCATTCGTATGGATAGTTTAACCCGAAGCCCCACTTCTGGCGAGTCAATTCTCTGCGCGTCAAAAGCTCATCGTACGGGTGGTCACAACGTTGAAAAATAAATCAGACTGGATCGCAGGCGCTCCAGTAACCATCCAATACGCCGCGGATGTGCCGGTAGATCAGGTTTTCCGGGGTAGGCGGATGGCTGTCCAGGGGAACATGATCCGGAAAGTACTGGTGAACAAGACCTGGTGGAATGCTGTATTCCCCTAAATTCGCGAAAAGGCGTTCTTGCGCAGCCTGTACTTTGGGCCTGGGCCAGTAATAGCGAATGCGATCGCTCAGGCTGAAGCGCCGCATTAAGCGCTGTTCTTCAGAAGATCCCGGATAGTAGCGCTGCCAGTGATCGGGATGATCGAGCATTTCCTGCTCGATCACTTCCTGGAAATGAGAGCGGTGATCGGAAGATTTGCCCACCATCAATTCGATCTCGATCCCTTCCATCGCAAACACAGCTTCGCGGAAAGCAAAGGTTAATGCCGGGCCTACTTTTAAAATCGCAAAATGGTCCTGAACGAGCTCGCGCAGTGCTTGTGGTGTTTGATAATCGGTTGAGTGAGCTTCGAACACGATACCTGGGACTTGCTGGATAAAGCCTGAAAGTTCCGCGGCTTGCTTCTGCTGATAAGGATGGATTGTGCGGTCGCCGAATTCCACGCCAGGTTGGACTACCAGACCGATCACACGCTCCCAGGCTGCCTCCAGGCCCGCCTTGCGAAAAGCAGATTCGGTCAGGTCCAAAGTCTCCGCCGCACTCGTTACGCTGGTCACCTGCAGCTTTGTGGTATTGCCCACCTCGCCGCCGGGTAGAGGCACTTCGGTCCCAATGATATAGCGGGGCGCACGCGCACCGTCCCCTCCTGTCTCACGCCAGGCAGATTCGGCCGCCAGACACATTTCAGCTGCCCGGGCAGCCGAAACTTCAACAGCAGGCCCGCTCGCCGGATCATCACCCAACCCCATACTCGCATCCAGGTGGATTTTGCTGTACCCCGCTCGAACGCATTCAGAGACCAGCTTCCTGGCTTTTGCCATGGCTGGCTCGGCGGGTTCCGTCTGCCACGGGTTCGGCCCCAGATGATCACCTCCCAGGATCAGATCATGCGAATCCAACCCTGCCTGCCTCGCCATAGCGAGCACCGAGCGATAAAATTGGGAAGGAACGTCGCCTGTGTACCCGCCGTATTGATTGACCTGGTTACAGGTGGATTCGATCAGAAGGGGAAAAGAACGGCCGCGGGTTTGCTGCATCGCCGCTCGCAAAACATACGGGTTAGAAGAACAGATCGAGCAGATACCCAACGCGGTCCCCTGCTTTTGAGCTGCTACCATTTCATCTAAAAAAAACATTCCACCCTGGAAGCTGTTCGTTTTCATCAATATGGTTCCTCTCTCATCTCCTCAACCTATCCGGCTCAATGAGCATTTCTTGGGGCGGTCCGCCTTAAAGGTCATCCCTAAAACCTGGCTGGCTTTTGACAAGATCGATAAAGGCCAGCATATTTTCCAATGGAACATCTCCCTCTACGTCGTGAGCCGAGGCGAAAATGTAATTCCCCGCATGGCCCACCTCCAAAAGATGCTCCGTTTCCAGGCAAACATCCTGAACGCTCCCGTGCGGTAATGTCTTTTGGGTAGACAATCCGCCGAAGAAAGATAATCTGCCCCGGTACTGCTCCATTAAGGCGGTAACATTCATCACTTCCGGCTGGAAGGGGTTGAAACAGTCCAATCCGATCCCGATCAAATCATCAAACAGTTCATCCACATCCCCGCAAGAATGCACGAAGACATCCCTACCGCCCTCTTTGACCACCGCGAACATCCGCTTGAGCACCGGGTAGATGAATTCCTTCCAAAGGTTGGGGCCCATCTGCAAACCAAGCTGCTGGCCCCAATCATCGCCAAACAAGACGGCGTCAATATCGTAGCGCAGCGCGCCTTGAATTTGGGCAATATTGTAATCGGCGATGGTCTCGAGCAG
>JBBRWF010000600.1:0-3034 GCA_038249405.1 Anaerolineales bacterium | reverse complement strand
CACATAAGCCCCCCCTGGCGTAATCCAGGAGGTAACCATGTCACCGGCAATATAATATGAACGGATATCGGCATTGGTCATGTGCAAAGCAAGGGGAGAAAGTTTCAAAACATCTGGCAACCCAAGATCGGTGGTAAAAGAACTTGAAAGGTCATTATACAATTGGGGGATTCGTGCAATTGAGTCGCTGCTCAACGCCTGCTTATATATTGCGCGAATAACTTCCTGCTGGCGGCGTCCGCGGTCAAAATCATTTGAACGTTTTCGCGAACGCGCGTACCATAAAGATAGATCTCCATCCATGTGCAAAAGCCCTGGCCCCGCGGTATAGAGAAACCAGTTATTTTCATCTTCAGGATCATAAGAAGGATCCAACAAGCGCCAATCAGTGTATGCGCAAGATATCGGCATGTCAACACCACCGATGGTATCCACAACCTTTCGGAAACCGTTGAAATCAACCATAGCCGTATGGTCAATTTGCAAACCCAGATTGAACAGAATGGTATCTTTAAGCAAACCAGCTCCCGCCCCAGGATAACCGCTGAATTCACCAAACTGGTATGCGGTATTGATACGCTGCATACCTACTGTAGGAATATTTACCCAAAGATCACGAGGAATGGAAATAAGAGAAAGCTGCCCATCCTTTGGACGAACAATGGCAACCAACATGGTATCGGTGCGAAAGGAAGTTCCACTTCTGGTATCAGATCCCAATAGCAAGAAAGTGACGGATTCAGGCGAATCAATCACTGGCTGCGGCTGGGTAACCATTTCTGGTGTGGGCTGTATCGTTGGAAGAATGGAGCTTGTTGGGAATGGCGTTGCCGTTTCAGCAGGAGGGGCAATCGTAGCAGATGCTGGGGCTTGTTTAGTAACCTTTGAAACTCGTTCTACCAGAATAGCGGAGGGCTGAAACGGTGTGGGCGTCGCTGTTGCATCCGGTCCAACAGTAACAAAAATATATGGCAAATAAGGCGCAGCCTTAGAAGCAGGCGCGCAAGAAGAAAGAAAGAACAGCAGGAGCACAGCAAGGCTTGCGATACGTTTATTCATGAGAATATCAATAAAACTAGCAATTACCACCCTTGCAAAGGAGATAGATTTACACCTTTAGCACGGACCTGGATGCCAGAATTGAATTATATGACTGACTCAGGGATAAGTTGTTGGTGGCGGCACGGGTGTATCAACAGGCGTTGGTACTGCCGTATCAACCGGTGTAGCAACAGAAACAGTAGGTAATATGATCTGAGTGGCTGTCACATACCAAATCGGGGTTGCCGTTTTGACCGGCGTGGAAGGAATAACATTGGGTACTTTTAAGATTTTGCCCGCCTGAATATAAGTTGAACTCCCCAGGCAGTTGGCAATTTGCAGTTGTTCCACCGTAACACGATAGGCCAGACTGATTTGATACAACGTATCGCCAGGCTGAACATAGTAATTTACCCAACCTGCTGGAGCGCCACATGGAACGTAAGTAGCTGTTGGCCTAAGCGGCACATACATAAAAGACCCGACAATAAGCTGGTCACTAAAAAGGCAATTACCATCTTTTATCGCCTTAGCGGTTGTCTGAAAGGTTTGTGCCAGTGAATACAGCGTGTCGTAAGATTGCACAACCACAACCACCCAGCCAGGTGGCGGTGTGCACGAAGCCGGTGTAGGTGGAGGTGTGCTGGTATTAAATTGAGTAGAGGTCTGGGTAGGAAGTTGGGGAAGTTGTGTAACTGTCATCACAACAGTTAAAGTAGCGGGCGGTTGTGAAATAGTGGGAACCACCATTTCGGTACTGGACGGCTCAAGAACTACCAGAATGGTTGCAGTTACTGGCAGCGATGGAATTACGCTGGGTTGGACATTACTCTTGCCACCTTCGGTAACGGATAAAACAAACCCGCCTAAAACCAGCGTGATGGAAATAACTGCAAGTAAAAATCCTGCACCGATTTGCCGCAGGGTATCCATAAATCATTCCCCTTGCAGAATTTCAGAAAGGCTGGATTTTAGTGGCAGTAATACGCTAAAAGTGGAGCCGGTATTTATTTCAGTATCGACCCAAATGCGCCCGCCCTGCGCTTCAGTCAAAGCCTTTGCGATTGAAAGGCCTACGCCGGTATCACCAACGCCTTGAATAAGTACATTTTCGGCTCGATAAAGGCGTGAAAATACACGTGACAAATCCTCTTGAGGAATGCCCCCGCCTGTATCGCTAATCTGTATCACGACCTGTTCAATATCGTTTTCTTTTTGCGTGCGAACACGCAGAGTCACCGAACCTTCAACTGGAGAAGCCGCCCCGGCATTTTGCAGCAGGTGAATAAGGATTTGCTGTAGCGCTTCACGGTCTGCGTGCAAAGGTTGTAAATTTTCAGGAATATCAATACGCAGCGTAATATTTTTTTCTCTTAGCTGGCTGGATGTATACGCCATGGCATTATCGATGATCAAATTTAAATCAACAGATTCAGGCTTTAGAGCCATCAAGCCCGTTTCAAGCGTGGTAATCTGGATCAAATCATCAATCAGGCTGCCAATGCGCTCAGTCGATGCACGCACCCGCTCAATAAATTTCCGTTGGAGCGCGCCTAGAATTCCCACAGACTCGCCCAAAAGTAAATCTGCATACCCGATAATGGAAGACATTGGTTGGCGCAATTCCTGAGATATAGAGGCGATCACTTCAACTTGATCAGAAGTTATTTTTCCAGTTGGCCTGCTCTCCAACTGCATGATTTTTATATTCGACTCAGCGAGCGAGTTTTGTAACCGGGCCATTTCCTTGAGAGTCTGGCGCAGTTCGTCTTCCAGCTGAACATTCGGGTTGGCTGCGGAAGCATTTGCACCAGGCGCAGTCATTGCGCCTTCCATTTGGACACGCAATCTTTGATTTTCAGCTTCCAATTGTTGAAACTTTTGTCCAATTTCCTTCTGCTGAACAGCATTTACTGCAGCCTGTTGTAACTGTCCCTTTAAAGATTCTACCTGGCCGTTCAGATCCGAAATAGCGGCCTGCATGCGCATTTCT
>JBBRWF010000599.1:0-3037 GCA_038249405.1 Anaerolineales bacterium | reverse complement strand
GTGAATCCGTTGCAATTGTTGGCCCAGGTGGACCGACAGTTGGGTAAAAATGCCATTTTGGTGGCCGATGGCGGGGACTTTGCTCATTTACTTCACAGGAGCAGCCCTTGAACGACGTGCTTGCCTTCTATGCCCAACCCGGGCATTGACCCTTCAGCCGGAGGTCCATTTCGACGCGCTGCGCAATTTATATGAAGGAAACCCAGGGTTCCACCCCCCAGGTGACTGTTCCAAAATTGGTAACCTGGAAAAACTGAGCAAAATCGTGCTCGAAATCAGTGGAAGTCAAAAGATCAGGCAATGATCGCAGCCAAATCCAAACCTTTCGAAAGGTGATTTCCACAATGGGCGATCAGGCGGCTGACGTTGAGAACGGACTGGACGCGTTTATACCCACGCATGGTACGGTAACGTTCTTTCACCCACCAGCCAATCGCGCGTTCATCGGCGTTATTGGTGCCATCCAAGAACGGCTTGCCTTCAGAATCTTTCCAGGTACGGTAATAGGTCAGACGTGGCCAGAGGTTCCAACGATCCAGAAATAGATTGCGCATGCGGTAAGCGATGCTGGCGCTTTTCCCCTTGCGGGGTGGAACAGCCTGGGCATAGCGTTCATACAAAGCCTGCAGCTCGGATTGCTGACTGGGTTGGCGGGCATGGATCAACTCTCTCAATCGCTCCAAATCCGCCAAAGCTTGCTCGGGCTCGATCGAGATCTCATTCAATGAAGCATCTTCTTTGGCCCCAATCGCTTGGGTGAGAGCGTCGATCAACTCTTTGGTGTTACGCCCCACATGGCTGGTGCAGACCTGTTGATCCAGTCCGCTTTGGTCGGCAACCTGTTTGAATGCATCCGCATCATCCGTGACCAGGGTATGCGCCCCCACCGCACCCGCAATCGGTTCTATCCAGGCCTGCAAGGTCTGGGCATCTTCTCCCTCCAGGTGATCAATACTCAAAACCAGTCCATTGAGCGGATCTACAATCACTCCCACCGGCAACCATTTCCCTTTGCACTTCACCCCCGTCAAGTCCGCTCCCATCGCCTTCGTTTGATACCCCTTCAGGATCTCATTCCGCTTCATCCCAGGCACCCGCTCGCCCGCAGCCTGCACTTCTCGATACACACTCGTTTTGCTCAAGAATAGGCCCATTGCTTCCAGCATAAGCTCCACTGCCCCATAGCTCAACCCCAACAGATACAGCATCACTGCCATCCCTTTCACCCGCTGCGATACCTGCGCTCCACTCACCCCTTGCGGATAGACCCGAAAGGTGTGCCCACATCGCAGGCATTCATAGCGCCGTGCGTTTACTTCCTTATATTGCCCATCTCGCAAGTTTTTCCTCACCACTTGCCGCTGGCGCACGACTTTGCCTTTGCAGTCTGCCTTTGGACAACCCTGCGGTTGGGGATATTCATCTGCTTTCACCACTGGTAAAATGAGCTTGAGGCGCATCTGCTTTATGTGTCCTCGATCTAGATTTCCGGGTCGACCTGCTTGTCTGCCCGGAAATTCTTTTATACCCCTTTTTTACCACTTTTGGAACGGTCACTTTTCACATTGACACAGCCCGCTATTCGAATTAAAATACTAGCGAATAAGACCCTCGTTCGGAGAGGCGTCTGCGCGTGACACAAGCCGCTGCCCTGAAATGTCGAGAGACGCCAAAGGGTAGGTCAGGTTGGGCCGGATTAAGGCTCTTCCCTAAGCGGCTGGAGTTGAACTCTTACGCTGCGCAGTGCTAAAACTCTACTTGTGGGGGCATCATCTGGGCTGGAATCCGGCTTGGATGGGCTCCCTTCGGAAAAGGGAGCTTTTTCTTTAAGGGCTGCGCCTGGCAGTCCGATCCGTAACAAAGAAGGAGGTGATCGCGTGTCCGCGGATGATAGTGCCGACCATTTATTGGCCGGCGAGTGGAAATTGTGGTTTACGGCATGCAAACTGGCGTTCACGCGGTTCCTCTACAGGTTCCCCCAGGCATACCTCAGGTTGGCCACAATCTCCATCTAGCCTTGAAATATCGATATTGTTTGAGGTTGGTTCCTTAAAAACCTCTTGAATATTGGCGTAATTCTATGCTGCGACTTTGCAGTTTTTTCAGCATAGATGACCGGTTTTTGCGTGTTCAACTATCGCGCACCGGGGTAGGAGGTAATATGGCATATTTAAGTGAATTGTTAGGAAAACCAGTCACCGATTGTGATGGGGTCGAAGTAGGTGTTTTGGAGGATGTGATCGCCGAAACCTACGCCGAGATGGCTCATCCGGTTGTGGTGGCGATCGTGGTCAAACGCAAAGGGGTTGAGCGCATCATTCCATACGCAGATATCGCGGTTTTATTGGCGCCGGCCATCCCGCTTCATCACCGCCTGGACGAGCTGCACACCTATACGATGGGCGAGCAAGATATTCGCCTGTCGGATGCCGTGCTGGATAAGCAAATTATCGACACCGATGATATCCGCGTGGTGCGCGTCAATGACGTAGAATTGGTGCGGATTAATGGATCAGTGGTTGCCAGCAACGTGGATATTGGCACGCTGGGACTGCTGCGCAGAATTGGCCTGGCGAACGCCGCCCAGCGCTTGCTGGGTTTCTTTCACAAGAAAATCAACCCGAGCCTGGTCTCGTGGGATGATGTCGATTTCCTGTCTGGCAGCCGGTTTATGCGCCTGCGCATTCGCAGTGAAAGTATGGCCGATCTTCATCCGGCCGATATCGCCAACATCATCGGCGATATGAACCGCGCCCAAGGCAGCGAGTTCCTCGGTTCTTTGAACATCGAGCAGTTGGCTGATACCCTTGAAGAAGTGGAAGAAGACTTCCAGGTCAGCCTGGTGGAAAACATGGCCGACGAGCGCGTCGCGGACGTTCTGGAAGAGATGGCTCCCGACGAGGCGGCCGACTTGCTGGCCGAGCTGCCCAAGGAACGCAGCGACCGCTTGATCGGGATGATGGAAGTCGAAGATGCCCAGGACGTACGCAAGCTGCTTTCCTACCCGGAAGAATCCGCGGGCGGCTTGATGACCACC
>JBBRWF010000598.1:0-3038 GCA_038249405.1 Anaerolineales bacterium | reverse complement strand
TGCCCATTATAATGACCCCCAAGAACTAGACCAGAAGAGAAGGTGGATGTAGAGTAAGGATCCACATTCAAACTGGAGGTCAACATGACAGAAAAGAAACGCAAGCAACACAGTGCGGAGTACAAATTCAAGGTAGCATTGGAGGCGGCAAAAGAGAATAAAACGCTGAACCAGTTAGCGAGTGAACAGGAGGTGCATCCGAACCAAATCAGTCAATGGAAGCGCCAACTCATGGAAGAAGGAGCGAGTTTGTTTAAGCGCAATGGGAAAGGCGAGAAAGGGTTGCCAGCGGAAGGACAAGCAGAATTATATGAACAAATTGGGCGACTCAAGATGGAACTGGAGTGGCTGAAAAAAAAAGTTGCCCGCAACAGTTGAAGCAAAACGAGGATTGATTGAAGAAAATGAGGAAGCAATCAGTATCCGCCGACAATGCGAACTCGTGGGGCTCAATCGAGCAACGTATTATTACGAACCAGCCAGTGAAACGGCAGAGAATCTAAACTTGATGCGTCTGCTGGATGAGCAATACATGAAGACACCGTTTTACGGCTATCGACGGATGACCGTTTGTCTGAGAAGGGCCGGTTATCTCGTCAATCCGAAACGGATAGCGCGCTTGATGGGTGTCATGGGGATTGAGGCATTGTATCCAAAACCGCATACGACGGTCATGAATCCAGCCCATAAAATCTATCCCTATCTGCTACGGGGAGTGAAAATTACCCGTCCCAATCAGGTCTGGAGCACAGACATCACCTATATCCCGCTGGCAAACGGCTTTATGTATCTGACCGCAGTCATCGACTGGTTCAGTCGCTACGTGCTGACCTGGCGACTTTCCAATACCCTGGACTCACTTTTTTGTGTGGAGGCATTATCGCAGGCCTTGACCCTGGGCAAGCCGGAGATTTTCAACAGTGATCAGGGGGTGCAATTTACCGCACTTTGCTTTACTTCTGTGCTGGAACAAGCAGAAATTCAAATCAGTATGGATGGTCGAGGCCGAGCATTGGATAATATCTTTATTGAGCGTTTCTGGCGTTCGCTCAAATACGAAGATATTTATCTTTACCTCTATGACACAGTACCGGCACTCCTCCAAGGACTTACTCGCTATTTTCAGCTATACAATTACGAGCGTCCGCATCAGAGTCTTGGCAACCAAACCCCTGCTGTCATCTATTCAAGGAGTATTCGTTCGTTTTGAGTTTAACGCTTTTTAGCCAAATGGGAGAGGATCGACATAACTGCCGCGTGGGTTTAATAAAAAAAGTCAGAGCAGTACCGCTGCTCTGACCTCCCACTCGGCACTTGGATGGCGCTCAAGTTGCTCTCCAGCAGTGCTCTATCCTCCATCCAAGTACTATAGATTCTATCATATTTTCCCTTCCACCTTATTTTTGTCACTTTGTGGTCTTGACATTGGGGGGCAGTATAAGGTATCGGTCATATCTTCACGCGCCGGCACGTAGCGCAGTGTGAAAGCATAACCGACCATCCGCAGATCTGGGCGCAAAGGGCGGATGCCAGGCAAAAAGGTATTGCGAAAACCGCGCTTATCCAGCTGCGCGGTCAGCGTGGCGGTGGAGACCCTGCGCAGCTTTTCAAAGGCTTGGGTGCTCAACGATTTCATGATCGATTGCGACATAGAGTAATTAAATCCCTTCAATCTTGGCTAGCGCACGGTTCTTCTGGAGCGAACGCCAATTCTCTTCCAACTCGGCTTGGTGAATTTCTGCCCAGGCCAAAATAAAACGCATTTGACGGTTGGGCAAATCCCCGGCCAGTACTTCAAGTGGCTTAATCGCAAAGGTGGCCGAAGACTTGCTAAAATAGGCGCGAAAGTGCGGCACAGGGTGATTTGCCGCGGGGTCGATATACATATGAATCGTAATCCCCCGAAAATTAGATACGGATACCATTGGGTTTCCTTACGACTTTTGCTATACACGGATAGGGAAAACACGGATAGAAAAAACTGAAAATATCCGTGTTTTCCCTATCCGTGTATACCGCCCTACCGGTTTAAGGCGCAGTTTCGTTGGCTAGTTACGCCACAATCACAGTACGCAAGCGAGCTTACCAGCGGGTGGCCATAAACTTCCAACCGGGCTGCACCTTCTGCATCTCGATCTCGTCGTTGCGTTCGGTGAGGCCACATGCCTTGTACTGCGCATGCAATGTAGCCAGCGCTGCGCGATCCAGATCCACACCCAAACCAGGCTCGTTCGAGACCAGCAGCGCGCCATCCTCAAATGGCAGCCGACCGCCGACGATTACTTCTTCCGACTGCCAGGGATAGTGCGTGTCGCAGGCGTAGGTTAGGTTGGGTATCGCCGCCGCCAGATGCGCCATGGCCGCCAGCGAAATACCCACATGGCTGTTCGAATGCATCGACAAGCCCCGCCCAAAAGTGCGACAGATGCGCGCCAACTCGACCGACGCACGCAGCCCGCCCCAGAAGTGGTGATCGCTCAGAATGATGTCTTCCGAACCCGTGCGCACGCTGCCGGGAATGTCTTCGAAGGAAGTGGTACACATATTGGTCGCCAGTGGAATCGAAAGCGCCTGGCGCACCTTGGCCATATTTTCCTGCCCACGGGTCGGGTCTTCGTAATATTCGAGCACGCCTTCTAGTTTGCGCCCGGCCGCGATCGAAGTTTCCACCGTCCAGATCGCGTTGGGATCGAGCCGCAGCGGTGTGCCCGGGCCGAAGGCTTCATACAGCGCATGCATGGCGGCGACTTCTTCGTCTGGCGGGAAGACGCCCCCCTTTAGTTTGATCGACTTGAAGCCAAATTCGGCACACATGGCTTGGGCTTCGGCCACCACGCCAGCCGGATCTAGCGCGGCTTTTTGACGGGCAGCGGCCCAACCCGTGGCGGCTGGATCGGTATCAAAGCCCAGTTTGCCGCCCGCGCCTTCATACTTATAGAAGAGATAGGCCGAAAAATCGACTCGCTCCCCACGGACACCCGGCACCCGACCACCAAGCAGATCGCAGACAGGTCGCCCAGTCGCCTTGCCCATCACAT
>JBBRWF010000597.1:0-3040 GCA_038249405.1 Anaerolineales bacterium | reverse complement strand
GGGGCCGCTCTTACAACATTTTGTTGAAGCCTTATACTCGCCCTAAAGAAGCAATTCTGATCATCGAGTATAGGGAAGAGCGCAACAATAAGGCTAAGCCGTAAGGCTTGGCCTTTTGTTTTGCCAGCACACGCCCATCGCAATCTATTTGCGGTGGGTGTTTTGCTTTTCGCGCGTTTATTCTCTTCACAGGGAGACGCCATGAACGCAGAACAAGCCTGGCAAGCTGTAATTGGACAACTTCAGATGGAAATGCCCAGGGCTTCCTTCGACACCTGGGTGCGTGACACACATCTATTGTCCTACGAAGATGGTGTAGTGATCGTTGGTGTACGCAACATATACACCAGGGACTGGCTTGAGAACCGGCTGGAAAGCACGGTATCTCGCTTGTTAGCCGGGATGCTAAATCGCACAGTAGAAGTGCGCTTCGATGTGAGCGACAACGAAAATGATGCAGACAGCCTTGATGAAGATGCTGAAGACGATGATTCCAAAGATGAAATCCAGGTCGAAGCCGTCTGGGAGTCTTCCTACGAACAGATCGTCCGGCCAGAGAAAGCAATCGCGCTCAATGCCTATTTTCTGCGGCATCTGCGCGAGCTTGGTCCCGACCTTGGCTGGATGTATATCGGCTTTCGCCAGGCAGCCTATAGCGCTGGAGGCCGCTCAGGGCTAAAAGCCGCGCGCTTCTCTGGTAAGTCGATTGCCACCTTGAGCGGTTCGGCTGAGCGTACCTTCTGGAATCGTGCTGCGCGGCCAGAAACCTGGAAGCGGCTGACCGGGTTGGTTACTCTTGTTGAGGAAGAACCTCAGTGGGATAAGAAAAAAGTGGCGCGCGGTAGTAGCAAATTTCCAAAACGGTTGCCACGTAAATTTTCGGTCTCGATGACCTTGCCTCTGACCGCCGCAGATACTCGCTCACTTACTCGATGGATCTCGGATCACATCGGAGCATTTGGCGGTCCAGCCGGTGTTCTGGCGGCAGCCTGTGAAACACGGTTAACTGAACTGATCCCAACCTCCAACCAGAAAACAGAAGACGATACTCCCCTGACCGTGCGCCGGATTGTGCACGATCTATTTGTCGATGACCTCGCTACTGCGGAGATTGAAGCCTTTGCTGAGCGACTACACCTGCACTTGATGCCGCCCAGTGATCTGCTGATGATCAAATTATTTTTTGTTGAGCATATTCTGCCACAACTGGGAGAGGGTCAAGGCTGGATGTTGAGCATCTTGCGGGACCGCTGCTGGGTGGACATGGAAAGCGGCGAGACGCGTAATCAAGTCACGATCAAGGGTGGTTATGCTGAGATTGCTGGCTGGCTGGGTTTTTCGCGCGCAAAGACGGTCTGGGAATGGCTGCGCGATCCAATACTTCAGATTTACCTTCGCGACCAACGTGGCATAGACAGATCGGAATCAGGTGAAAACGACAAATGGAATACCCCTCGTGTTTTCGATGTGCTACTTGACGAAGTGCCTGGCGAAATTGTTCAAATGGTGCTTTCCGGCATGGATCCGGCTTCACATTTTTCATCACTCTGCGATGGCGATTTCAGTCTGGGAGTATCGCGCTTTAGAGTGTCCGGTGGCGCGTTTGGCAGTATGGGAGTGGCGCGTTTTACAGAACCTGGTGATGAAACCGGAAGTGATTCCGTCGCACCCGGTGGCGCATTTGGCAGTAAGGGAGTGGCGCATTTGGCAGTACCCGGTGGCGCGTTTGGCAGTAAGGGAGTGGCGCGTTTGGCACTACCCAGTGGCGCGTTTGGCAGTATCGCAGTGGCGCGTTTGGCACAATTCAGTGGCGCGATTGGCAGAGTCTTTAAGCTCTTAAACTCTTTAAACCAGCACTTAAACACTAAGACCAACTCCCCTACCTCTTCCAAGAAATCCAATGGAAACAAGACGGCTGAAAATTCTGGGGGGTCGGGGGTTTTATCTTCTTGGGATTTAAATTCTTTAATGCAATTCAATCGCGTTCGTGCCAAAAGCCAAACGGCATTGAACAGATGTGGCGCATCCGGGCAAGCATTCGCATCCTGGTTGATCTACGCCTATACACCCCCCGGCGCAAAACTCGAAGATCTCGTTGGAAATGCAATCGTGCGTTTGTGTGAATCTCCAAATACCGGGGCAGGCGGAGTATGTGATCGTTTAGCTGCATTACCGCCCGAAAAACTCAAGGCAGCGATTGAGAAAAGTCTGTCTGGCTTTCCAGTGGAACTTTCCGGTTTTGAATCTGCGTTCGGTCGTACACAGAAAGACCGCAAACAGGAATTACTTGGGAGGCTTTTTGGCGATGTGCCATGACCAGGTGCCTTCTCAACATATTAGCCTGAGAAGGGTAATTATCTGCACGGAGACCGAATGATCTACTTCAAATCGCATTGAACCAAAACCGGTCAAACCGGCGATAAACCCAAATCGAGATTGTCAAACTGTTCACAAACAAGGAGCACTACATGGAAACCAAAATGATCCCCCTCGGCATCGATGCTGGAAACGGCGCGTTCAAACTGGCTGGCGCAGCCGGTGGCCTGGAAATCGTCTCGCAGGTAGCAACAAACGGCACGCAAAAAGTAATCACCACTCTCGGTCTACGCAAACGTAAAGCGCCACTGCAGATCACCAACGAGAGCGGCTCGTTTTATGTGGGACCAGGCGCGCATGACTATGGCCGCCCGGTTGAAAATCTGGACGTGGATCGTTTCAACGGCACGCCCGAAATGAAAGCCTTGCTGCATGGCTGCCTGACCGGCTACCAACAGAAATACGGCAAATTCGATGCACCCTTGCTCGTGGTAGTTGGCTTGCCACATGATGTCCTGGCAGGTGATGGCGCGGAACAGAATGTAGAGAATGCCAAACGCTGGATCAAGGGCATCCACACCTGGACCGCAGATGGCGAAACCTACAGTGTTGAAATCGCCGATGTGAAGGTGGCGAGCCAGGTGACCGGCGGTCTGTTCGATTATTTACTGGATGACCAGGGACATTTCATCCCGGAGCGCAAGGGCGCTTTCAGCGGTGAAGT
>JBBRWF010000596.1:0-3041 GCA_038249405.1 Anaerolineales bacterium | reverse complement strand
TGCGACCTGATCCGCAGTAGAAACCAGATCGACGTGCAGATCTTACACGAGGCACTCAAGCGCTACGTGCAGCGGAAGGATCGGGACCTGGACCAATTAGTTCAGTTTTCCCGGTTGTTTCGCATTGAGAAGGTGCTTCGAACATATATTGAGGTTCTCTTATGAGTAACAAAGCCATGCAGTTGAAAGCCCGGATTAAGAATCTGGCTGCCAAGAACCACATCCCAGCACAAGCCGTGCTGCAAAACTTTATGCTGGAACGACTGCTGGAACGTATTTCTGTCTCGAAATACCAGAACAAAATTATTCTCAAAGGCGGTATGTTGATTGCTTCCATGGTCGGGATCCATAGCCGCACGACGATGGATATGGATGCAACCTTACGCAGCTTTGCTCTAACCGAGGATGCAATCCGGGAAGCCTTTTCAGAAATCGCTGCCATCCCATTAGAGGATGACGTAACGCTGCATCTAGACCACATTGCGCCGATTCGAGAAGATGATGAATACGGTGGTTTTCGTATCGCTGTGATTGCCATTTACGAATCTATTCACACCCCAATGAAAGTTGACCTGACCGCTGGGGATGCAATTACACCAGCGGCGATTCGCTACTGTTTTCCGTCGAATTTCGATGAGCGCCAGATCGAGATCTGGGCGTACCCAATCGAGACAATTCTGGCCGAAAAGGTGGAAACGATTTTGCGGAGAAGCGTCCTCAACACGCGGCCAAGAGATTTTTACGACGTCTATATTTTATCGAGAACACATAGGGATCAGATTCATCGGGATACATTTCAACAGGCATTACAAGCCACCGCCCGAAAACGAGAATCCTTTGCTATGCTGCGTGCCGCCGCTACCATCCTCGAAAGCATTCAACAAAATGAAATCATGCGTCAGCGATGGGAGCGTTATTGTAAAGAGAACGCCTATGCCAGAGGGATACCGTTTGACGAAGTCATTCAGGTATTGAGCGGATATTTAAGCGATGCCGGTTTCATTTGAAGTCAACGGATCCACCGGTTGCCGGCTCCACTGGCCGAAACTTGCACCCCATGGTCGAAGGCTTTAACATGGTCCAGGAAAGTCTTTCCACGGTCTTCCACCAGACATCTGGGATTTCCGTCCAGCGGACGCCGGTTACGTTCCTGGCGATGTCGGGGTCGGGAGCCGTGACCTTAGCAACGGAACTATCGGGGCGTATCGCAACGTACGTGTATAGCGCCGAATAAAAAGGACCCAAGATCGCCAGAGAAGCAAATATTCCTACCCCACAAACCGGCTTGAGCTCTTTCGCGGCATTGATGCGGTCCTGCATAAATTCAAAATACGTCATGCCTTTGGGAACCTGAAGAACTGACATCGGCTGATTGCCCTTTTGTGCAATAAAAGTACAGCTGAAGAGGAGCGACAAAATCACGACCAGCAATACCCCTTTTTGAATCAAGTTAACAAAAAACCGCATCATTCTCTCTCCTTGTGCTCTTTGACGGATATAGCTTGGTCGGATCCGGTTCTATCCTGAGTGTTTTCGTACCTGAAACGGACTTCTTCACGAAACATGCGATCCAATGCGATTTCGATCACGTTGCTTTCGCTGCGTTCCATAGATTGCGCCAGTTCCTTGAGCTGCCTGGTTCCTTCCGCGCTTATGCGATAAGAGCTTACTGGTTTTCTTGATCTTTGCGTTTTGATCAAATTGCCTCCATTGGTGTCGTACCATTGTATTTCGCGAAAATGCCTTTTCCTAGTTGGTAAGTGAAACACCTTCCTTCCACTTACAAAAAAAAGCCTGCCTTCTCGCTCCGTTGTAGTACAGATCCTGTGAGGGGAAGCGGTGCTGACCCGTCTTATAAACTGGCATTCGGCGGGCAGTATGCTGCTAGTGTAACGGGTCAGCCCCAGGGGCTTATAAGGTTGCTTGGAATGCAGCACTCCGTCATTATTCGCCACCTGTTTGTCGAGCCCGGGTAGTCGCCCAACAAATAGTAGACCGTGCTGGTCAAGCTGGTGTACTGGCTCAGGCCGATCGCCACGTAGCTGCGCCGGATCTGCCGGAGGGCAGGGTCTCCGTGACAACTGGCAGAATGCCTGTAACCAGCTAAGTTAACATACTTGCCAGTTGGCCAGTCCACAGCCGGCTCAGCCAGGCCCACAATTCTGGCGTCCAACCGTTCAAGGATGCCAGTGGGGAGGGTGGGATGCGAATGTCATCTCCTCCACGGGGCGAAGGGGGAAATAAATAGACCCGCGCATGGGGTTTCAACTTTCGATATGGTGGGGACGGTGGCACATATCATCCCCACTGGCGAAGACGCTACCCATCCCTGGCATTTCGGAAACATGAGTGGAGGTTGCCGATTAATCAGGATTCGATCACTTCCACCAACGTCCCTCCAGGCATACCAACCGTTAAATCACCTGGATCATACGGCACAATTGGATTGGTCCAGCGAAAAATCCACCTGGCATCCTCAGGGGCAGCGTTGACGCAACCATGTGACATCTCTTCACCAAAATTGTTATGCCAAAATGTTGAGTGGATCGCGACCCCATTACCTTCGAAAAGGCTGGTCCAACTTACCCCAGCCAGATCGTATCCCCCTCCGGTTGTTCCGCCTGACATGTGAACCGAGATCAGTTTCCGCCAGATGGGCCGTACGCCCAGCGGAGTTTCCCACTTCTCAGTGCGATTTCCATTGATATCATTCCGAAAGCCTGTGGAAACGAGCGCAAAATAAACTTCGTTCTGCCCTTCGAAACAAGCTATGGTTTGGTGAGCAATATTGACAACCACTCGTTTTTCTTGCACATCTGGATGAATTGGTGCAATTTCCTCTTGCGTAATGGGACGAAAACCTTCCGCTCTGGCCCAAAATATGTCACCATACCCGTAACGCTCATTCACCCGGTACCAGGTTTGCCCTTTCTCATCCTGCTGGATCTGGTCGATCCAAAAGACCTGGGTGTAATATGCCCGTGGGGTTGGATCTTCTTGCAACCAAGGAGCGCGTGCCGGCGGGTTGTCCAGAATCAGGT
>JBBRWF010000595.1:0-3048 GCA_038249405.1 Anaerolineales bacterium | reverse complement strand
TTTCGCAAGTGGAGGGCAGCCGACCTGGCAAAGCATTCCAATCTGAGCGAAAGCACGATCTGCTTATTTCTGCATGCGCAGCGCGCTCCGGAGCCGGTCTCCCGCAAGAAACTGGCCAGCGGGCTGGGACTGCCGGTTGCCTTGGTGTACGAGCAGGCCGGGTACATGCTGACCGGACCTGAGTCATTATCCAGCCCCAAGCGCTCCCTGATCGAGTTGGTGAAACGTATGCCGGATGCTGATGCGCTCAGGCTGCTGGCCCGCTCCCAGGCGCGCATGGTGACCCAGGCGGATGGAAAATGGTGGGCGTAACATCGAATCCAAAAGTCAGGGCAGCCCCGATAGCCTGTACTCCGCCCAAGCGGTCGCTGGTTGTGCCGCTGATCTTGTTATCTGACCTGCTGATTTCCTGTTGTTGCCTGTGGCTGCTGGCAAATGTGCTCTGGATGCAAATCCATTAGTTGTGTTTCAGTCTGGAGGATTGGAATGAGTCAAACAAAATTGTTCGCAAGAGATATTCAAAAAGATGTTTTTCTTATCCGTGGATGGGAAGCGCGCATGGTGACAAAAGTGGTCAATGGTGTTGCCACGTATTGCAAATTCTGTGCTGAAACCGGAGAACCATACGGGCAGCCGTTTGGTTCATGCACTGTGAAAACCTTGTTGACCTGGGCGGAGAGACTGGCATCGCCCGACGAAGTTGCCAGGTACGACCGGGAGTTAATTATCGAATCGAGCAACCAGGCTGCCAAGAAATGGTTGGATGGGATGCTGGCGCTTGTGCCATCTGATTTATTATCTACTGAATTGGAGAGCCGGGGTATCCTGCCCGCAAAAACACTATGACCGAACAAGATTTTTTTGACATCGACACCTCCTTGCTTAATATCAAGCCCAACCCGGCCACCCGTTACTTGCAGTTCTTTTTATCTGGACATCCATTGGCCGCACAGAACGGGATGGTAAACTTTGCCCGCCACGTCGCCAGCCGGAAGATCGGGCGCTGGCTGACGCCTAACGAGGTGGTGGTTCATTCAGACGGTAACCGGGGGAACTGCGCGCCGGATAACTTGCTGATATTCTTGCGCGCTGAGCTTGCCAGGCATAGCTTGCCTTCCCACCAGGTTGAGCGGGTACTGCTGGTCTGCTCGCTCCCGGAATGCCGTGGGGAATATACCGAAGTACCATCTCACGCCAGCCGCCGCCGCTATTGCTCTCCTGAGTGTGCCCAAATTGCCTCGCGCAAGTTCCATGTCAGTCCGCAGGAAATGCAGCAGATGGTCTGGGAGATGCCCACCACCCATATTGCCCGGGCATACGGTGTCAGCGACAAGGCCATCGAAAAATTCTGCAAGAAACACCAGATCCAAAAACCGGGACGCGGGTATTGGGCAAAGCTGTATGCTGGTGCGATTGATCCCTGCGTGGCGCCTGCGGTGAGATTGTCCGTTCCAATCGACCAGTTTCTCCAATCTGTTTGACAGTTGACTCATTGCTAGGGTACATTCACTGTGCGGGCACAGACGCCCACATAAACAGACCTATTTTGAGCACCAGGAGCTGCATAAGGATATTCACAAGCGATGCGCGCGACATAACTGTCAGCCGGGAAAGAAAGCAAGATAACCGGGAATTCACAGAAGCCGCCTTGAAACGGCACAGGAAACACATAGAGGAGAATTGAGCATGATTGGGAAATTGTTTGGTTTGATTGGGAAGTTGATTGGGCTGGTGCTACTGGCGCTGGTTGTTGGCGTGGTCGCGCTGGCCGGTTACTTTTACTACAAGTCTGGTGAACCGATGCAGGTGGCTGAAGCCCAGCAGCTTGCTCCGGGAGTTACGTTTCAAGAATACATGCGATTTCAGTACGCAGGGTGGACGCAAGTGGATGATAAATCCGTTTCGGATGGGGACAACAGGTCGTGTGTCCTCGTTTTCGGTATCATGAATCACGTAGCAGCACTAGTATTTGCGCCGTTGGAAGTAAATCACTACCGCTCTATCCGCGATACACCCGAATCAGCACAGTATGCCAAATACCTGAACGGCATAGTTCCTCCAGATGATCTGGTGTACGGTCCTTGGTGGAAATTGCCGGAAATCTACTGGTGGCAGTATGTAAATACTTCATGGTTTACATCATATCGATCTGCTGGTACCTGTCGTGTGCGAGCAATTAGCCCCTCGGCTCATTCGCAAACAGGCAATCCGTAAGCATAATTCCAAAAATTCACACTTCTACACCATCTAGCGTAAGTTTTGTGCAAATAATGGCATAGGTGCCCAAAATGCGCAAAAAAACAAACTTTTTCGACCAGCATATATACGCCCATCGATTTGATACCCCCAACATCTGGGGGAGCGACTTTTCGATGTCGAAAATTACCCAAAATTCGGTTAACTTTGGCAATGTTGGCAGGAAAAATCAACAGTGCTAAGCTTTTTTGTCGCCAGCAGCGGCCAAATATCACCTAAAAGTTGCTTTTTAAAGCCGATTTTTGCATCTTCGGCTCTATTTGCACAAAAGTTACGCTAGATGTTTTTTGCATGGAATTGCCAAAATTGATTCATTTGCCCAAAACTATTAAGGTTTAATACTATAGATGTTAACGTAACTTTTGTGCATATACTGGCATAGCTGCCCAAAATGCTCAAAAAAACTAACTTTTTCGACCACCACATCTGTCTCTTTCAAATGCCACCACCCCGCATATAGGGGCATCGACTTTTTGGCCTTGGAAATAACCGCAAATTCAGTTGCTTTTTCCAAGAACTTATGTAAATGTGGAAATGATTGAACTTTTCTTTGCAATTTGATGCTAAATCTTGTCCAAAAAATTGTTTTTTAAAGCCGATTTAAGCAGGTACGGCTCTATTTGCACAAAACTTACGTTAAGATAATGAATTTTAGGCACGGTTCAGAACTAAAAAGTTGCACCTTTACAAATTGCTGAGAGACAGGCAGCCACTGAACGGATAAGATAGAGTTTGCGAACAAAATCCATTCGGACAGAGGCTACCTGCCATGACAGTTTATACGATTTCAGC
>JBBRWF010000594.1:0-3060 GCA_038249405.1 Anaerolineales bacterium | reverse complement strand
TCCATCAGCCTGTCCCAGGTTTGCCCGGCAGCCTCCACAAAACGCGCCGCCAGAGCGGAGTCTGGATATATTTCTGCCGCCAGCAGCATGCTGCGCAGCGCGGCATCCTTTTTGTTGTCCAGGTGACCGGTGCGGGACACTTCTGCCGGGTTGACAATCACCTTTTTAATGCTCTCGGGCAAGCAGCCGCAGGACCACCGCACAATCAACTGGGTGGGGTGAATGATGTCTTGCGCAAGCGGTTCTCCGGCGATGCGCTGCAGCAAGAGCTCGACTGCTTGTTTGCCCATGTCATAAAAAGGTTGGCGCACGGTGGTGAGCGGCACACCCAGGGCGCGCGCCTCGCGCACATCATCAAAACCGGTCAGGGCGATATCGCCGGGTACCTGAATACCGCGCAGTTGCAAGGCCTCGAATGCCCCAATTGCCATGCGGTCATTAGCCGCGATGATTGCATCAACTTCCACTTTGCGTTCATCCAACAGGATGCGAATGGCAGTGCGTCCGCTTTCCGGGCTGAAATCCCCTGGCACAACCAGTTTATTGTCGTAAACCATATCTCGCGCAGCCAGCTCCTGTTTATATGCCAGCAGGCGCTGTTCAGCTTCCACCTGGTGCTGTGGGCCGCAGATAAAGGCGATTTGTTTATAGCCGTGGTCATCGATCAGGTGGCTGACAACGGCGCGCATGCCGCCCATGTTATCGCTGATCAGGTTGGGGGCGCCTTCCACCTGCAGGGCGTTGACAATCAGTGGAATGTGGGAATAGGTCTCTACAAAGAGCCGGGTTTCCTGCTCATCCAGGTCATATCCCAGATCGCCGCAGATGATAATGCCTGCCAATTGTTCGGTAAGTGCCAGGTCATACAGCCCGTAGGATGATTGTAGATAACCGGGGGTGATGATCGCGGTGGGCTTCCCGCCTACAAAGCAGACCAGATTAACATCACTGGCTTCGGCGGCAGCCGTCACCCCCGCCATAAACTCCAGACCCCACACGCGTCCAACGCGTGAGATAAATACTCCAATGGTTTTGCGGTCTTTGTTCATATTTTTGGCGGTTGGCATAAACTTCTCTGCAAGGTTGCGAATAAAGAAATTATACCCTTCACGGTCATAAATTGCGCTTTTCCATCAGACAAAAAGATACCTGGCGTGGTTTTCCCAGGTTCGTTCACCAAAAATGGAAGGGCCTTTTTATTAAATATTTGTGCCGTATAATACAGCCTTCCTGCTCACAATGGCCTGTGCATTAATGGGCGCGATGGCTATCGTTCAATTCCCAACCCGGAGCCCAATTGATGAATGATTTGATCCGTATCGCACGCCGAACCACCCTGATCCTTTTCCTGGCGCAAAGCCTGGCTTCTGCGGGCTTTATCGCCGCTGCCACACTCAACTCGATTCTGGGCGCAAAACTGGGAGGCGGATCTGCCTGGGCTGGGGTGCCTTCGGCAGTCTACCTGTTGGGCGGGGCGTTTGCCGCTTCAGCCTGGGGCTATCTCATGGACCGGTTGGGCCGCCGCAATGGGATTTCGCTGGGGCTGGCGATTGGTGTGGTTGGGACGGGGCTTGTCATTTATTCCATCGATCACGGTTTGTTGGTCGGTTTTCTGTTTGGAATGTTATTGATGGGTGTAGCGAATTCCGCGATTGTGCTGGGGCGCTTCGCGGCTGCTGAGGTCAACCCACCCGACCGGCGCGGTTCCGCCATCTCTACTGTGGTTCTGGGAGGCACCTTCGGTTCCGTCTTTGGCCCGTTGATCGTTGGCCCGGCGGGAACCCTGGTGAAAAGCTTTGGCATGGACGAACTTTCCGGTGCATACGCTGCCAGCTTAATTTTGTTCGGCCTGGCGGCACTGCTGGTCTTTGTGGCGCTGCGCCCGGACCCGCGCGAGGTGGGTCTGGAAGTCTCCAGGTTATACCCGCATATTAATGCTGATGACCAGGCGCGCCCAATTTTTACCATACTGCGCCAACCGCAGGCTTTCGCGGCGCTGATGGCTATGGTGCTGGGCCAGGTGGTGATGGTGGCGGTCATGGTGATCACTTCGTTGCACATGAAGGACCATGATCACATGCTCACCGATATTGCCATGGTGATTTCAGCGCATACCTTTGGCATGTACGCTTTTTCAGTGGTTTCGGGCTGGCTGGTGGATAAATGGGGCCGCGCGCAGGTGATCTTAACCGGGAGTGTTGTTTTGCTGCTGTCTTGCCTTACCGCCCCGCTTTCGCCGGATGTTCTGCCCCTGGCGGTTTCGCTCTTTTTACTGGGCCTGGGCTGGAACTTTTGTTTTGTGGGTGGGTCCACCCTGCTGGCAGACCAGCTTTCACCCGCGGAACGCGCCCGCACGCAGGGGACGAACGACTTGCTGGTTGGGCTGGCATCCGCGATTGGCAGCTTGACAGCCGGGATCACGTTTGCGGCGCTGGGGTATGCGCTGGTGGTTGCGGTTGGCGCAGGTCTTTCCCTGATCCCGATCATTTTGTCCATCGGACTTTTGAAGAACCGTGTGCAAAAATTAACCGTATCGTAGATGAAGGTAGAATTATTTTATTTGCGTTACCATCTGATGGTTTATGAATACCAGAAACGCAAATGTCATTATTCCACCATCAAATGAGCCGGATTAGTCACAGATCGTTTTTTATATTAATATTATGCTGATACTTTTTAGTTTGTTTTGCATTGGCGTGGCGATGATCGCCGGGCTCAAGTTGATTTTTCTGTACATATTTCCCCGTCCCGGTCAGGAAATCCCTGTTTCCCTTAATGTACTTTTTGCGCAGGGTGTTTCGCCTGCCCTGTTATTTTTTGTGGGCTGGGCCAGCAGTTTTATCAGCGTGCAGCTTTTAAGAAACAGTTTGTATCCGCTTGTTTTACAGGGCCTTGGCTTGCTCGTTTCCACTGGCATGGTGTTAGCGTCCTGAATAAATGGTGGTGGAAGTCCTGAATAAATTGTAGCACTTTGGAAGAAAAAGCGGGCTTCGCAAGGAAGCCCGCTCTGGTTTTGGGATCAGTTGGTTTCAATATCGGCGACGACTTTACGGATGGAGC
>JBBRWF010000593.1:0-3082 GCA_038249405.1 Anaerolineales bacterium | reverse complement strand
ATTGTTTCGGATATTCTCGGCGGGCGTCAGGTTATTTTGGTTGGCAACTTGATCCAGCGTCAATTTCTGGATGCGCGTGACCCAACCTTTGGGAGTGCCGCTTCGCTGATCTTGATGGTCATGACCCTCATTGTGACCTATTTCTACACCCGCAAGTTTGGCTTTGGCGAGGAGATTATTGCCGTATGAACCCGCATCGCCGCGCTCCGCTTGTGCTCGTAATGACCGTATTGGTGTATTTCTTTTTATATGCGCCAATCTTCGTGCTGATTACCTACTCGTTTAATTCCTCCAAAACGAATATCATGTTCGAGGGCATTATCACCCAAATTGGCCCCACCAAACTTGTCGATGGAAACGTAGTGCAAAGCCCCTGCGGCCCCTTCCACTGGTTTTGTGAACTGGCTAAAAACGCTGAAGTTATTAACGCCGCCAAAAACACCCTCACCATTGCTTTCATCTCCACCATTTGTGCAACCATAATCGGTACCCTGGCGGCCCTGGCATTGCAACGTTACAACTTCTGGTTAAAACCTTTTTCGGAGATTTCGCTGTATATACCCATAGTGATCCCAGAAATTGTGATGGGTATTGGGATTCTGACCTTATTCAGCCAGGTGTTTGGCTTTCTAAATAGCTCGTTGGGGCTAACTGGCAATACGCGCCTCGCGCTTGGCCTGGGCACCGTTATCCTGTCGCATATCACCTTCAGCGTGCCCTTTGTTGCGCTTGTTGTACGCGCTCGCTTATCAGGTTTTGACCAGTCCTTTGAAGAAGCAGCCATGGATCTGGGCGCCAATGAATTGGTCACTTTCTGGCGTGTGACCTTGCCCATGCTTCTGCCCGGGGTTCTCTCTGGCGCATTAATGGCCTTCACACTTTCGCTGGATGATTTCGTCATCACGTTCTTCACCAATGGCCCCGGATCGACCACCCTGCCCATCTATGTCTATGGTTTGCTGCGGCGTATCATTACACCTCAGGTAAATGCGCTTTCAACAGTCTGGATCCTGGTCGTGTTCACCGCGGTGCTTCTGCTTCAATGGTTGCAAAATCGCGAATCTAAGGCGTGATTTTGCGTCTCAAGTTCAGGCGCTTTTTATCTTACCCACGGGCACAAATTGCGGTTTCCCACTCAAAAAAGAACGCAACATGGCGCCTTGTGCATTTGTCGCCGCGTTGGGTACAGTTCGAAAATTACAAAGGAGAATAGAAAATGAACAGATCTACCATGTGGAGATTGCTCTTAGGGACGGTAATTCTTAGCCTGTTGTTGAGTGCTTGCGGTGGCGGTACTGCTGCAACTCCGGCCGCAGGCTCTGATAATCCCACCCCGGCTGGCGGCGATGCGCCGGTGACCGCCTCATCCGGCTTCGTTTGCCCGGAACCCAATCCAAGGTTGGAAGTGACTTCCAAGGAAATCAACCTGTTTGTTTGGACCGAATATATCCCTCAAGACATGTCTGAATGCTTTGAGAAAATGTACGGAATCAAAGTTAATCGTGATGAGTACTCCAGCAATGAAGAAATGTACGCCAAGATTTCCGCTGGTGGTACCAATTACGACCTTGTCCAGCCGACCGACTACATCGTGTCTTTGATGGTTCGCCAATCACTTCTTCAAAAGTTGGACCCTGCTAAACTACCCAATATCAAAAATATGGATCCAACTTACATGAACCTGGAATTTGATATGGGTAATGTTTACACTCTGCCCTACCAGGCTGGTGTGGATTCTATTGTGTATAACGCCGATAAAGTACCCAACCCTCCCACTTCTTGGGAAGACCTGTGGAAATCAGAATACGCCGGTCGCATGGTTTTCCTGGATGACTCGCGCGTCATCATTGGTCTCACTTTGCTCACCTTGGGCTTTGATCCCAATTCAACTGACCCGGCCCAGCTGCAGAAAGCCAAAGAAAAACTTGCCAGGCTGGTCCCCAACATCAAACTGTTTGACAGCGACTCACCCAAGACAGCCTTGATCGCCGGAGATGTGGATCTCGGTATGACTTGGACCGGCGAAGCCTTCCTTGCTCAGCAAGAAAACCCCGCCATTAAGTTTATCTATCCGACAGAGGGCGCCATACTCTGGCAGGATAACTGGGCGATCCCTGTTGGCGGCCCTCATTTGGATGCCACTTATGCCTGGCTGAATTACACCATGCAGGGGGACGTTTTCTGGCTGATGCTGCGCGATTTCCCATACATCAACCCTGATAAGGCTGCCCTGGATTATGCCAGCGCCAATCTGCCAGAGATTTATAAAAAATACATGGGTTCCAATATCACCAATGTACCGGCTGATGTAATTGCCAAAGGCCACCGCATCAAGGATGTAGGCGATGCGCTCCCGCTTTACGATCAGATCTGGACTGAAGTGAAGGGTGGCGGCCAGTAGTCATCTTAATTGCAAAACATTGAATAATAAAAACTGACTGTCTTTTAGACAGTCAGTTTTTATTGACAGTTGCCTAATAGTTATAAATAACAATTATTCTATAACTATTCGTCATTAAATAGTTGACTTTTATGACGAATAGTTATAAAATAATTTTATGGACAATACAATTCGTACCCAGTATTCTGACGGTCTCGATGAAATTGACCGTTTCATAATTGAAGCCATGCGACAGGATGGGCGTGTGGCTTTTGCGCAGATCGCCCAACAATTGAATGTCTCACCGGGCATGATTCGTGTTCGTTACAATCATCTGGTCGAACTTGGGTTAATCAAGGTGGTTGCCATTACCAACCCGCTGCGCATGGGTTTCACCACCATGACCATGATCGGCATTCGAACCGAAGGCAAAAAAATGCTGGAAGTTGCCCAAAAAGTGGCCGCTTTTGAAGAAGTCATCTACTTGATTGTCGTCAGCGGGCACTATGACTTGATGGCTGAAGTGGTCTGCCGCGATCATACTGATTTGCTGCGTTTCCTAACAGAAAAATTATATCTTGTGGATGGGGTGCGCGAGTCAGAGAGTTTTGTACATCTAAAAATAGAAAAAGAAGTGTATTTTTAGCCCTGAAGCGCGCGAAATTTTCTTTTGTGCGCCTTTCTTTTTGCTCTTCACGGCTT
>JBBRWF010000592.1:0-3109 GCA_038249405.1 Anaerolineales bacterium | reverse complement strand
TTTTAGCTTTTCTGAACCGTGCCAAATTTTTTTTATCTTCCGCTAACAGCAGATGGCCCAAGCCCGCAAAGGATGCCTCGTGCATAATATGAGGTTGATTACATACGAGACCCTTGTTCATATCCACAGTGTAATAGCAAATATTTCCTACAGATCAAAACAACCCAATTGCTAAAACAAAAGGGGACAACGAAAGTTTTAACCCACATTCCGCACCTTTGAATCTGGTTCCCTTGGATTCCGGGCCTACTTGATAGCTAAATTTAGCCAAATTTTGACGGATTTTTCCCACTACTTCAGACCGTTGATCTTTAGATATCGTAAATCTGTGAGATGAACATGATTTATTGCCTTTTGGGATGCCATTTTCCCTGAGTGGTAAACAAGCTCTGTTCTCATGGCTTTTTGGGCTGTAAAGTGGTACTAATAATTCTTAAATCTACAGTTCAAAGGGGGGTGGAATGTGGGTTTTAACACCTTTAGGAACCAGTAAGTTATGTGGAATAGAGCCGCTTTGGGCTAAAGCGTGAAACTTATTTTTGCGGCTATTTTTATTACTTAATCTACGAATGGGCGCTGCTCAGCTTATCGCTGGCGAGTCGATTCAGGCTAACACCAGATTCGGCTGCTTCGAGTGCCAACCGCCTATGCAGTTCAGGTGGCACTCGCACCATAAACCGACCGCTGTATTTTTTCGCCGCCAGTGGTTCGGGAACAGATTCACCATTTGCTTGCAAATCTGCAACAACATCAGCCACTACCTGACGGATACCGTGTAACGCTGCTTCTGGCTCAGATGCCAGCCAACTAAGGCTAGAAAATTCAGCGCACAGGCCAAGATACTCATCATCTTCTTCAGACCAAGTGACTCGATAGGTATAGTGATCATTATTCAACATTTTCTTGTGCCTCCAATCGCTCAATGGCTTTGAGCACCTGCTTTACCTGATAAACTTTTGCCATACCTTTATCATTTTGAATATTCACACGGGGGTCACCTGCCCAGGGAGTTTTATAAACCCTGTGACTACTACCAGTTTGCCGAGCTTCCCCGAAATAATGATCGCAGACTTTACAGAGTTCGTTGTAGGCAACTTCCTTTGGATTGCGTCGCATTGCAACAATGATTTCTGCTATCTTTGGCATACAGCTATAATACTACTATTGATACTATTGTCAAGATTGATAAGATGGGTTTATATTTTCACCAATTGCTTTCGGAAATTGCAAACGGCTTTTGTCTTCGATCTGCCCATTGACGCAGAGCCATTTATCTTGTGCACCTGATAGACAAATCCCGTAGCCCAAACCCACCCTGCTCTGCTGACCTGTGCTTACGTGCCTCCTGCTTCTGCCGCTTCAACCGCCAATCGCCTGTTGCGATGCGGGCGGCACTCTCACAATAAACCGACTGCTGTATTTTTCGCAGCCAGTGGTTCAGGGACAGGCTCTCCATTTGCCTGCAAATCTTCAACAACCTCAGCCACTACCTGATGGATACCGCTCTGAAAACATCCACCCTTGACCAAGTTTTACTCGTTCGAACTTCAAAAATCATTTGACACGCTCCCTCCGCTCCCGTACAATCAGCCCATGTCCATCCCGCAACTACTTCATAGCATGTGCGCCGAGCTCTCAGACGCCGATCTGAACGCCATCCGCAAAGCGCGCGGCTTCAACGCCAGCGATCCGCCTCGCGTACATCTTTTGCCAGTTTTTACATTACGGCTGTCGGCGTGGCTGAAAATATGGCTGCCCTGACTCCCGAAGAAACCATCACCCTGCGCCTGCTCCACGAAACCGGCGAGGTAGATGTCTCTTTCTTCGGGCGGCTCTACGGCGCTGGGAACACTCATGGCACCTACACCCAGCATTACAAAGCCACCTACGATGAAGTCAAAAAGCACCTCGTCTGGCGCGGACTGGTCATGCTGGCCGAAGTCAAAATGCGTGGCGATACCGTCCAGCTTGAACGCTGGCGTTTTGCCCTGCCGCCAGAATTCGTGCCCCACCTGCCGCCCCTGCCCACCGTTGAAAACGAGTACCCCGGCCTCGAAAACGAAAACGCCCTCCGCCGCAAACTACTTGAACTGGTTGGCGGGCATCCAGCCATCCCCAACGACTCGCTTCCCATTCAAATCAAACACGGCAGCATCTACCTCAAAGATTTCCCATTTTCACTCGCCACCTTCAGCCTATGGCAAGTCGATGCCTGGCAACGTGCCCTGAACGCCTTCTAACCCAATCTGCCCGACTCGCTCTCCCCCACCGAAGCCACACTCAAACTACTGGACGACAAAACTTGGACAGCTCCCAAAGCCCCCGAACCCGCCCTCGCCATTTACTCGTTTGGCGGGAAAATTCCGCCAGCCGAAAAATTGCTCAAACAAGGTTGGGAATTGGGACTTTTATCACGGCTGGAGATTGACCACATTCCCCATTACCGTCTCGCCCCTCCGCTTTCTCCAGCCGGACCCAACGTCCCGTATCCTGCCACCCTTTCATGGGCAGAGCCTACCCCCGACTTTGTCAAAATCGACCTGCATCTGATTCCCATCCACGACCTGGCTCTGCTCAATATCCTTACGCATCTCACCCTCAAAGGGGATGAGTTGCGAACCTACCCCAGCCTGATCAAACTCGGACGCGCCATCTCCGCCCAGCGCAACGCGCCACTTTCCCACTGGCTGGCAGAAAATGTCCCGGCCTTTGGCAAAGCCCTCGAAACGGTCAATGCCCAATGGGGCCAAACCCTCCTGCATGAAAACCTGCTCGTCGCCCGCGATCTGAGCCTGCGCATCCAATTGGAACGCGAATTCAAAGAAAACATCGTGATACTCGACCAGCACTACATCGCCTTCCCGCCCGCTTGGCGCACCGAAGTGGAAAAAATGCTCAAAAAAGCCGGTTTTGTGGTGAAAGTGGTGAAAGCATAATGCAACTTCAAACCATTGACCCCAAAGATCTGACGTAACTGCTCAGGCAGTGTATTTTTGAAAATCCATTGTCAAAAACACAAAAGTCAGCGACAATAGTGCCATGGAACCAAAGCATCAGTTCACCGAGGACGAGATTCGCGCCATCTATCGAAAGGGCGAAGATGAAACTG
>JBBRWF010000591.1:0-3112 GCA_038249405.1 Anaerolineales bacterium | reverse complement strand
ACTGTTTAGAAGAAGATGATTTTCTTCAAGTGCCTTTCTCGCATTATCTAGTTTTTGTTTTTGACCATTTTGTACATCAACCAATGCAGCAATATTTAGCTGGTTTCCCCTAAATAAAGATGCAAATCCGGGAATCCTATCTACCCCTCCAACCTGGCTAATACTCCATCGATAGTCTAATCCTGTCTTGCCCGCTTCTTTTAGCTTTTGAGAAAACCATTTAAGATAAAGAAGATCCGACGGCCCTTCAACTAAAAGAGTATGACGGCCAACAAAAAGAGTTTGTGTAATTTCATAATCTAAAGCTTTTTGTAAAGGCGAAATTGTATCAGGATCAGTACTTAAAACATTTTCACCGACTTTTGTACCCAGAAGTATCTCCCCACCTGATGTTTTATCTTGCTTAACAACATCCTCAACTGTTCGTGCCGATAACAGGTTATCGGGATCGACCATAAATGGAGAATGGGTTGTATATACAACTTGATAAAAAGGTTTCAATTGTTCGTTGATATATCGCAACAAATCTCCCTGTGCTCTCGCATGCAAAGTGAGGCCTGGCTCATCTAACAGAATAATTAAATTGGTTCCATACGTTTCTCGTAGACGATTAAACCAGACCAGAAATGAGAAGAACCAAACAAAACCACTGCTTCGTTCATCGAATGAGGTGTCAGCTCTATGGCGACGATTATTTATCCTCGTACGAAATATAAATCCTGAATTTAAAGGAGCTGGATCATTAGAACGAGCTTGATCTAATCTCATATCAACATCTAAATGACGGTTTTGGGTCCAGTACTTAAATATTTGGTCAGTAATTTGATTTGATACGGCTCTCAATGAGGAATTAAAGGCTTCAAATGTTGTTGTACCATGGATAGATTCGATTGTAGTTCCCGCCAAGCTAAGTAAGGCAAGAAAAATCCTGTCACTATTATCTATGTGATTTTCATTTCTATGTCTAATAATCTCATCAACAGAAACAGTTCCTGGTAGTCTTTGATACTGGTCGAAATATAGGAATGTTGGAACCATGCTGTCGATTACACTAATAATTGTTGCAGATGCATCCGAAATAAATTCACTTGTTATTTGCTGGTAAAGTTTTTCTTGATTAGGGGATCTTGGCGTAATTCCCTCTAGTCTTTTTCGTAGATCTGGGATTGTCTTTACTCCTGCAATTTGCTTTTTTTCAGGCGGTAAAAATCCTAATTCAGAAACAAGATGCTTTACTAAAGCTTGTTCATCGATCAGTAGATCATATACGCGGTTATTATCGTAACCCTTCACGAGACGGAATTTTTTGCTCTTAATCGTTCCTGATCCAAACTTTTCTTCTAAGCCCTTAAATTCCGAATCGTCGAATGACCAAAATGTCTCAATTGTAGGTGGAGTTACAGGAACAGGGATATCTGGACGCCATTTTCTTTTTGGATAATCATGTGATGGTTCGAAGACTTCAACTCCTTCGTTATCAGACTTCACTTTATAGAGAGCTTTAAGAATAGCGGTTTTTCCTGACTCGTTTTTTCCAACAAGACAGGTTACCTGATCTAAAGTAAACTCTTCGGAGTCTTCAACACAGCGAAAATTCTGAATACGAACCTTAAGTAACCGCATAATATTTTCTCCTGTTTCTCATTCCCCAATTTAGGAATCCACATTAATTTATGACAGTTCTGATTTCAATGTACCTGTGAACGCCCTATCCAAAACAGAAGGCAACATGGCGTCTAAAATTGTCTGAGATTTGGATTATCTCTTCTAATAATTTTACTAGCCACCTGACAGTTTCCGAAATCAGAGGTAGGTACACAGCGAGAGATGAACCGGAAGGGCGTTAATCAATTGGCGATCAATGAAGCGCAAACCAATTTGAAAAATAGACAAATCTCGGCGATCTTTACGGTCGACCAAATGTCGGCGCCCCTCATGGATGGTACGAGCGCCGGTAGATACCGACCAAACATACAACAAAACCACGGCCAGGGTCAGGCAGGAAAGGCGCTCGGCATGGTGCAGCATGGTGCTTTCCAGATCAAAGCCATGTCGTTTGAGGTCGCCAAACATTTCTTCAATCCACATTCTGCGGCCATACGCCTTGAGGGTAAGCGCTCGATCCGGCAAATTGGTCACCAAACACCAGGGCTGCTCTTCGCCTACTGCCCAATGCACCAGCAGATTGACGGGATAGATATCGCTCTCTGTCAGCCAACCCTTTCCCAGCCAGCGGCTCTGACCCGGTTGCTTCACCCAACTGCCGAAGTCGTGCCATTCGGTTTCTTGTGCCAGACAGACGTGCACCGAGGTTTTCTGGCGCAAAACATAGTCCCAGCCCCATTGATCCAGTTGTTTGAGCACTTCCACCGGTCCAAATTCGCTATCGCCCACCAGCAGCACGGCAATACCTTTCGGCAACAGGCTGCGCACATAGCTCAACAGCTCCACTTGGGTCGTTCCGCTACTATGCCCACGCACATGCTCCACCCACGTCCAGGCAATCGGAATGGCACGCCGCCGATACGCCAGACTGATGATCAACAATTGATGCACAAAACCCACTTTGCTGCCATCCACAATCAAGCGGATCTGTTGCCCGTGCTTGGCCTGACTTTCCAGCCATTCTCGCGCAATCGGTTCATACCACGCCCGCGCTACAATCGCCGGATTCGCCAGCAGGCGGCTCAAACGCCGCGTGACACTGACCAGTTTCGCCTTCCCAGGGATCTTCCCTGCCACCCGGCTCAAATTGACCGAACGACTTTGGTAAATTCCGACCATCAGCCAAACAAAACCGCGAATTTGCGTGATCCGTTGCTCGCAGCGCAGTTCCCGGATTCGTTGAATCCAGGTATGATAGAGTGTGTTGATCGGCATGGAACCCCTCCGGTTGGGTTTTTCTGTGGTAAGAACTACTTATACCGCAGTTCCGTTGCCGATCAACTTTTTTTGTTAAACTGTCAGGTGGCTAGTAATTTTAGTACCTTTTCTAAAATAGACACACTTTTGAGAACGCTAATTGCGCAATCAGATGAAATCGGCCACCGATTCCGATTAATTTTGAAAAGTGGCTGACATGCCCCGGATTACGCACGCTATTTCGCTGTTT
>JBBRWF010000590.1:0-3116 GCA_038249405.1 Anaerolineales bacterium | reverse complement strand
GGCTCTTGGAACTGGTCTGGTTCGTTCTGACCCGCAAACAATCCTACCGCCATTTCAGCGATGAGCGCATTGCCTACAAGTACCTGACTTGGGGTTGGAAGCTGGATGAAAATGATCGCGATGGACTGACCCGCCAGCAGTTTGCCCGTTATTACCTAATGCGGCTAGGGATAGGTCACGACCTGGAGCGAGTGATGCTTGATCCGAAACATCCGCGCAGATTGGCCAGCGAAGCTGAACTGCTGGCGCTGAGACCGGAGCTAAGCCAGATCGAGTAGCCGTTAGGGTTTGCCTCCGCGCGACCAAAAAACCCCACCCTGAAACAAGAAAGTAGGGCGGGGGCGTGGAAGAATTGTCTCTGGCTGGGGAATCTGATAAACAGGCAGTTCAAAAACCTCCTTAAAAGTGAAAACCAGGCCGCTTTTCTCCTTTCAGAGATTTTCAGGCCTGGTTTTTTCTTGATCCCTTGACACTGCTGTTAATCGGTGGGCGCATTTTGCAAGACGGTTTTGAATTTGAACTTGATACTTCTCCCAAAATTATCAAAAACGTTTTTATTACTTTGACTGCATGTTATTAATGGTATGAGACACGATTGAATAAATGGGTACAAAGATAACTGGTACAACAAAGCCAATAATACCTGCAACCGTTGCAAACCAAAATATTTGTTGCCAACTGGATGCTCGCCCATCCATCAAACCACCGACAAAAGAAAATGCAAAAAAAGTAAGGCCGATTATTAACGCTAGAAAAAAGGCGGCAAGTTTCTGATTCGTCTGGAAATATTTGGTAATTAAGAATGTTCCGCCAACCATAGGGATAATTGCAGTTAGAAAAAGCACCCACATTTGTAAAGCCGCTTTGAAACTGATACCAAACCCACATAAAAGTGTTGGTATTGCCAAAATAACTAAAAGTATAGCCAGTCGAAACAAACGTGTAGGGAGTTTTAGATGATGTTTATACAATTTTCACTCACTAAATTTTCTGTTTCAAAACCCAGCGCCCAACGGCAGGCGTTACCGGCAAGTGAGGGATTTGGCGGAAAAAGCCACCAGACGCCGAATCCGCCGTTGGGGCCAGAATCCCGAAAGTGTGGGCGAATGCCCGCACTTGTCCGGTGGACCCAATAAAGATCGCGCGCGATCATTTTTCCCGAAAGAAACCGCCCAGCGGGCGCACCTGATGAGTGAATTATACTTCGGGATGGCAGGTCTGGAGGCCGTACAACGCATTGGAGACACTTTATCTAAAAGCAGTCCCGCGGTGCACCTTGGTCGCCGGTCAAATTGATTTATCCAGTGGCGGCAAGGGGGGAAAGACCCCGATGAGGAAGCTAAAACCTTGATTGACCGGGTCCTGCCCACGTCGAGAAAGGAGAAAAAATGAGACAGAAAAGCAAGCGTACGAAAGGCATTGAGCAAGCACATCCATTTGATGGGACACCTGCACTGCATCCGCAGCGCGGTGCAAGTGTGAGCAAGATCAATCTGCATGCGGCGGGAGTGGATATTGGCGCGACAGAAATCGTCGTTTGTGTAGCGGCCGATGAGACGACCCAGCTCGTCAGGGGTTTTGGCAATTACACCGTCGATCTACACGTCATTGCAGACTGGCTCACGGAACACCAAATCAAGACGGTCGCAACACCTGCACCCACCGCAGGTGCGGTGTGGAAAGCACGGGAGTATATTGGATTCCGCTCTTTGAAGTTTTGGAAAAGCATGGCTTTGAATGCCTGCTGATTAGTTCGCGTTCCCTGAGGCGGGTGGCAGGCCGGAAAAGCGATGTTACTGACGCGCAATGGATCCAAACCCTGCACAACTATGGGTTGCTGGAAAGCTCATTTCGTCCGCAAGCCGATCTGATTGCATTGCGGACACTCTTGCGACACCGCCGAAGCCTGGTCGATCACCGCTCGCCCCATGTTTTGCACATGCAGAAGGCTCTGCTTCAGATGAACATCCAGCTGTCACAAGCGGTGAGTGACGTGACCGGAGTGACAGGGCAAGCGATTATTCGAGCGATTCTGTCTGGAGTGCGCGACCCGCAAATGTTGGCTTCGCTGCGCGAACATGGCTGTAAAAAGAGCGAAGAAGAAATTGGCAAGGCTCTGACTGGAACATGGCGGGATGAGCATCTGTTTGTTTTGAAGCAGGCCGTGGCGTTGTACGATTTCTATACCCAGCAAATTTTAGAATGTGACGATGAGATTGAGCGGATGTATGCAGAGACCCGCCCGGATTGGAAAGGGGGTGAACTTCAGCCGCTTTCGGCGCGGAAACGAGGTTCGCACAGCAAGAACAAGTTCCATGAGACCGAGAAAATTCGGGGACATCTGAAGCGGGTTAGCGGAGTGGACATTAGCCTGGTGGATGGGATGGGAGTTTCGCTGGCACAGACGGTAATTATGGAAGTTGGGACGGATATGAACAAATTCCCAACCGAGGGGCATTTCTGTTCATGGTTGGGAGTGGCACCGAAGCACGAGATTTCTGGCAATAAGGTTTTGAAGAACACCACCCTGAAAACGAAGAACCGTGCGGGACAGGCGTTTCGGATGGCTGCCCAATCAGTGAAACAGGCCGAGTGTGCTTTTGGTGTCATGTATCGACGCTTACGCGCCAGACTGGGACCAGCCCAGGCGACAGTGGCCACCGCACACGCGATTGCGCGGGTAGTTTACCGGATGTTGAAATACAAGGTGGAGTACGACCCGTTGAGTGTGAACGAATACCAGAAGCAGTATGAAGAGCAGCAGATCAAGTACATGAAAAAGAGGGCAGCGAAACTCGGCTATCAATTGGTGGCTGTCCCAGCCTGAGAAAAGGGACAGCCTACAAGAAAAGGCGTCCTCACACGGAGAACGCCTGGTTTGGGGTTAAGGATTGACGAGAATTCGGCTTGTTTTTTACGCTGGAGCTGGTTTTGAGCGCGTTTAGGTTTTCTTTAAGGCTTCTACCGGCTTCTTG
Organism: Anaerolineales bacterium; assembly: GCA_038249405.1. GTDB lineage: Bacteria > Chloroflexota > Anaerolineae > Anaerolineales > Villigracilaceae > UBA5195. The sequence continues at coordinate 141 of JBBRWF010000590.1, read as the reverse complement.
GGGTGGTTGGTTTCTGAGGACGCTTTGTTAGGCAATCCCGATGATCGCATGTCTCGCTGATTGAATAAGAACAATGTGACCTTATTCGTATTTCTGATTTCTCTCTGTGTTATACATTCCGTCAATTATCGCTAGAATTTC
>JBBRWF010000589.1:0-3123 GCA_038249405.1 Anaerolineales bacterium | reverse complement strand
GTCTTTGTAACCAGCTATGCCAGGCACCGAGTTAAATTCCCCCCACCCACTTTGCGGGTTGCTGAAAATATCCTGATACAGCACACTGCCCGAGGAAACCAGGCTTTCCGCTAGACCGGTGGTGCTGCACGCCAGCGCGGGGATAAGAAAGAGTGAAAGAAGCAAAAAATATGGTTTCATCGTAGTTTAATTGTACCTAAGATTTTACTGTTTTAACGAAAATATCGCTCGAGTAGTTTTATTGCTTGCCGACCGATCACGCTGGACGGATCAGATTTAACAATGTTTTCAAATTCATATTTTGCTTGAGCACCTCTGTTGGTCTGTAAATATAGCAGTCCCAGGTGTAGATGGTAACTGGTAGTTTGTAGAGTATCGCCAGCAGCGAGAGCTTTGTTAAACATTACTTCAGCCGCCTGCCATTGACCGGCCGCCATTTGTGCGCGGCCCAGCATATCCATGTAAAGCGGGTTTTTGGGTGCAAGAGCATAGGCGCGCAAAGCGGCCTGTAATCCATAATCTTCAATAAAGGCGTTATTCTCCACGCAGAACGTAGCGAGCGCATACCAGTTCGCAGGGTTTTGAGGTTCCAAATTTACAGCTTGCGTGTAGGATTTCAGTGCCTCGGGCAGGTTGTCAGTTGCCTGGGCTCCGCCCAATGCCAGCCACCAGGCCGGGTTTCCTGGCTCAAGTTCGGTCGCCTTTTTAAATTCAAATTGAGCTTTTTGTGGTTTTCCTGCTTGCTGCCAGTATGCTCCCATAAATAGGCGTATGGGCGCGGATTTTGCGTCCAGGTTTATTGCCTTGATCAGTGTTTGCAACGCTGCGGGTGATTTATTATTTTGCTGCGCGAAACCCAACCAGGCCCAGGCAATGGCGTATTGTGGGTTGTTTTCTACCGCCAGTGAGAAAGCCTTTTCAGCCAGAATCCATTCGCCCATTTGCGCCAGCGCCTGTCCACAAAGCATCAGAGGGTAGGATGATTCTTTTGAACTGGTTTTGAGCGCTGTAATGAGTTTTTCCAGGCGGGCAGCCGAAAGTGGGGATGATGATGCCGCATTTTCCAATAATGCCAGAGCATCCGGACTTGCGGAGGCTGCCTTCAAAATCCCCATCCTTTCGCTGGCATCTGGATTGGTAGGGTCAGCGTTCAACCACTTCTGCAATACACGTTGTTCTGCCTCGTAATTTTGAGCGGAATGATAAGCAATTGCAAGTCGCAAGCTCGCGGTTGGAATTTCCTTATTTTCAGAAAGAAGGTTTTCCCATTCGGAAATTGCTTTATCAGATTCGTCGATAGCCTGATAAGCATCACCGAGGCCAATTTGCCCGGCGGGTGAAAGTACACCATTTTCGCGGGCTATGGTAAGCAGCTGAATGGCGTGTTGTGAATTGTTACGGCTCATTAAGCTTGCCAGACCTGCTTTTTCATACAGACTGGGCTGCCAGAAAAGTTGTTTTGCAGCGAGTTCGTAATATCTTGATGCATCCGCTGTGTTTTGCGTGTAGTTTGCCAACGCCAGATTTTGATAGCCTGCCAGGATAGGCGGCAGCGCAATCAAAGCCGTTATAGATAATAAAAATAAGAACCTGTAAAACCATTTCATATATTTTTTATTATAAGTCCCTCGGCAATCTTTTGGGCAAGCCGTGCTATAATCGCCACCATAAACTATGCAACTACTCAATGACCTTATCGCATTTTTAGCCAATCCGCCCGGCAACTTGGTTTATATACTGGCGGTTGTTTTTACGTTAATTGGCTCACTGCAGGGCGCAATTAGCCAGTGGCGTGCTTCTGATTATCCACAGGCTAGGCGTTTGTTATTTGGTCTGACGCTCCTGCTGGGTTTTCAAACGGTTCTATTTGCCCTAAGCGGCCTGATGGAACAGAAAGTAATTGCAAACCAGTCACTGCTGCCTGTTTTTGACCGTGCTGTGGTCTTGATCAGCCTGGTTTGGGTGATATGGATCTGGACTTTCCCGGAACCATCCAGGTTTGGCGATGCGGCAACTGCATTATTGAGTCTATTGGTGATTGCATCACTGGTTTTTGGGGTTGTTGCGTATGCGAGCGGAAATTTTGAGCCAGGTTTATTCAACGAATCAAACCAGGCATTTTATTGGAGCCTGGGTGGTGCCGTCATTCAGGTATTGGGAATCGTTCTGTTGCTCATTCGCAAACCGTCTCATTGGGGTACGGGCATGGCAGTGTTGGTGCTCGCTTTAACCGGTTTTCTGCTTGACATATTTTTGCCGGTCGTCAAAGGGGACTTTTCTGGTATTTTACGTTTTTGCCTTCTCGCTGGTCTTCCGCTATTATTAACTCTCCCCATGCGGTTTCCTACCCCAATTTCTGGTTCACAACCGCATACGGTTGCAGTTTTTCAGCAGAAAGTGGATGATGCACAGCGTCTTTCTCTTGAAGATGGTTCTGAACATTTGGTTCGTGAGCGTCGCCGGTACAGTACCGATCCCAAGACTTTGCAATCCTTGCTGGCACTTGCCGCAGAAAATGATGTCACCAAGATCAACCAGTGTATTGCGCGTTCCCTGGCGCAAGCCATGCTGTCTGACCTGTGTTTTTTGATCTATATCGGAGATGATAAAAGTACACTTTTCATTGCCACAGGCTACGATCTGATCCGCGAAGAGAATCTGGATGGCGGCCTGGTGAACAAGGAAAGCATTCCGATGATGGCCAATGCAGTTCTTCGCGGCCGCCCGTTGCGCTTGCCCGCAAGCACCACTTCTTCTGATCTGAAAGGCCTGAGCGATCTGCTTGGTTTACCCAACCCTGGCAACCTGCTTAATGTTCCAATCAGCTCAGAAAAAGGAATTTACGGAAGTATTTTGCTGCTTTCACCGTACTCCAACCGGGTTTGGAATGCGGATGATCAGACATTCTTGACCACGATTGCCTCCTCTTTTGTCCCGATTATTGATCGAGGCAGGCGCATTGCTGAAGCAGATCAGGATCCGAACGGGCGAGATCTTGCGGCGCAATGAACGGCAGCATGGCATCTAGCAGCTGCCCCGACGTGACCTTGATCTGCCTCGCGAGCTGCAGCAGGCACGGTATGAGCGCGAGGAGCGTGTCGTCGATGTGTCCCTCGAGCAGGT
>JBBRWF010000588.1:0-3125 GCA_038249405.1 Anaerolineales bacterium | reverse complement strand
CTCGAGGGTACGCGCCAGCGCAAAGCTGTTGGGCGGGATGATGCACACATCGTCATTAAAATCGACAAAGCTTTTTTCATCAAAGTTCTTTGGGTCGACCACGGTGCTGTGGATGTTGGTGAACACCTTGAACTCAGGCGCACAACGAATGTCGTAACCGTAACTGCTGGTGCCGTAGCTGACGATTTTGTGGCCAGCCGCATCCTGTCGAATTTGGCCAGGCTCAAAGGGCTCGATCATGCCGTGCTGCTCGGCCATGCGGCGGATCCACTTGTCGCTCTTGATGCTCATGGGTACTCATCTCCTAAGTTTGACGGATTGTAAGCAGTGGGTCAAAGAGCACACAATAGCTACAAAAATAATAGCTATATACCTATATTTTAAAAGGGCTAACAGAACTCAGTGCGATGACAACGCACATAAATGGGGTTTGCACCCCACTGGCCGAACCCAATCCACCCTGCCCTTGAACGGCACGCCCATGCTGCGCTGCGTCTGGCCGTCTGATCGGCAGTCTGATCGGCATATCCAGGCACTTCCAACCGAAATAAACCCGAAACGGTGCCGAAATAATGGAGGATCCATAGTTAAGATCTGTGAGGCTTCGTTAAAACACACGGAACATTCATCATGCATCGCAAGAAACCTCTGGCCCTCCTCCTCAGCCTGATTCTTGCCGGACCTTTTGCGCATGCCCAAACCAGCAAACCAGACAACCTTGACCTGAGCCTGGAAGAGCTGATGAACCTGGTTGTCACTTCTGTCTCCAAAAAGGCGCAGACCCTGGCCGAGACGGCAGCGGCGGCCTACGTGATCAAGGCCGAAGACATCCGCCGATCCGGCGCCACCAATATTCCTGAGGCATTGCGTTTGGCGCCCGGCGTTCAGGTCGCTGCCATCGGCCATAACCGCTGGTCGGTCAGCATTCGCGGCTTCAATTCCCGCTTCTCCAATAAACTGCTGGTGCTGGTTGACGGCCGCGCCATCTACAGCGCCGCCTTCTCCGGGGTGTTCTGGGAACACAACGACATCCCGCTGAACAACATCGAGCGCATTGAGGTGATCCGCGGTCCCGGCGGCTCGGTCTGGGGCGCCAATGCGGTTAACGGCATCATCAACATCATCACCTACTCCGCTCAGAGCACGGAGGGCGGCTTACTCAGTGCTGCGGTGGGCGACGAGGTGCGCGGTGCCGCCCTGGTTCGCTACGGCTGGGCACTGGACGAAGAGACGCATGTGCGCTTGCACGCCAATACCAAATCTGTTGACGCTGGCCAGACGCTCGCCGGTGGTGCCGGGCCAGACGACTGGAAGAGCACACAGGCGGGCTTCCGTCTGGATGCCACACGCTCGGGGGACAGCTATACCCTGCAAGGCAACATCAGCGACTACCAGGCGGGCGACCGGATCACCGCCTTTACCGCAGCGCCACCCTATGCCAGCAGCCTGAGCACCGATGGCGCCGGCAAGACCGCGCATCTGCTGGGCAAGTGGGAGCAGCCAACCGACACTGGCTCCCGTTCACTACAAGCCTTTATCGACCACAGCGACACGGATCTGGGTGTGGCCCGCTATCGCAACAACACCTTTGATCTGGAATACCTCCAACAGGCAACCGGCGACAAGCATGACCTGGTCTGGGGCCTGGGCTATCGGGTCAGCAAAGATCAGATGGATGCGGCGGTACACGTCTTGTTTACCGAACCACGCAAGACGTTCAGCCTTTACAGCGCCTTCATTCAGGACGAAATCACGCTGGTGCCCAAACGTTGGCGCCTGACCCTGGGCAGCCGCTTTGAGCACAACGATTTCACCGGCTTTGAGGTACAGCCCAACCTCCGCCTGCTGTGGACGCCTTCGCAAGAGGACAGCGTCTGGGCGGCAGCTTCCCGCGCGATACGAACCCCTTCACGCGGCGAACGCACATCTACGGCATTTGTATCGCCGCCAAACCCGCCGTTTGTCCCGCTGCCCCTGGGCGTGGTGGGCAACCCAAACATGGACTCTGAAAAGCTTACGGCCCTCGACTTGGGCTGGCGCCGCCGGTGGAGCCCGACACTGAACTCAGAAGTCGCGGCCTTCTACTACCGTTACGCCGATTTACGTGGCGTCTTGCCTCCTGGCCCCACCACAATGCCACTGTTCTCCGGGTTCAGTCCCTACCTCCGCTTGACCTGACCAACATCATCGGCGCCGACTCCTATGGTCTGGAACTGGCTGTGGACTGGCAACCACTGTCAAATTGGCGCTTGCAGGCGAATACCTCCCTGTTCCACATCCGCGCGCGCGATGCCTTACCAGGCGCTGCTGGCAGCGAGTTCCTCGGCGCGACGCCGCGCCAACAGATCTCGCTTCGTTCTTCCCTGGACATCACGCCCCAATGGCAATGGGATGCCTGGCTGCGCCACGTCGCCAGACTCGACGGCAGTACGCCCGGTTTCGATGCCATACCTGCCTACACCAGCCTGGACATGCGCCTGGCCTGGAAGCCGCAACCAGATCTGGAGATTTCTCTGGTTGGCCAGAACCTGCTCAATGCCGCCCATCCGGAATTCGTCTCGGTCAACATCTTTTCTACCCCGGTCCAGATACAGCGCGGCGTCTACCTGAAGGCCGACTGGAAGTTCTGAGCCATGGCACCTGCCTTCAGGTTAGCCAAACGCTGGTTGGTGGCGTTTTGGGTGGCAACGCTGCTGCCAGGCATGGACGCGCGAGCAGCTAACGCAGCGGAAGACAGCGCCAAGGCCGGCTTCATCTTTAATTTCACCAAATACACAGAGTGGCCGAGCACCCAGGCTGGCCGCGAACTGCTGATTTGCAGCCTGCGTGAGCGCCCCCTGTCAGGCAAACTGGAAGAGCTACAGGGGCGTCAGGTACAAGGCCGCGCCATTCGCGTGCGCGCACCAGCCACACTGGGCGAATGGCGTGACTGTCAAGTGCTGTTTATTGCTGAAGACGAGGCGCAACGCATCGATACGGTTTTGCTGTGAACGGTTTTCAGTTTCCGTTTAAATCCGGTGTCGGCAGCCTGACGGTCGCATTCACCGGCTGAGCACGCCGGCTTCGTTGAACTTCCTTTGAATCGAATTAGGGTGCCCGTTCTGTAGGGCACGGATGGGTCCTGG
>JBBRWF010000587.1:0-3131 GCA_038249405.1 Anaerolineales bacterium | reverse complement strand
TCCCCTGCAAGTGTCATTATTACTTTAGCACAATTTGGGAGATAAGGTTGGTCGAATCTGGAGAGCAAAACAGAACAAACCATGCAAGATAATCACCCGCGCTCGACCCAGATGAACTCAAAGCTCTTTGTTGAATTAACCAAAACCCCTATTGTTTTTCGTTTTTCAACAGATGCTAGCAGAGACTTCTATACGCACATCAAGACCGGTCCCAGATAGGCAAGCCACCCCAGGATTGGCAATAGTTTTTGATCTGATCCTGCATATCCTGCGCATCTACAAAAAGTGATGATAATTGCGAAGCATGCGCGGAAATGCTCTCCTGCCAGGCAGTCAGGCCTTGTGAAGAAATGAGGATGACCTTGCCAGCCATGGCGGCAACCGCCGGAGCCAGCTCTTCTTGGTGCCGAAAGAGGTAAGGGATATCTGCATAATACCAGAGTGGGCGTCCAAGGGTTTCAGCTGCAAGACGGGTAATAATATGATCCACATGCCCACCCAGGGCCAGAGGGCAAACCAGCGTATCGTACGAGGTCAGGTCACGGGCAAGCATGCGCGCCACATCCTGCACAATACCGCTCTCGTCCGGGTGGATTGGATCAAAAACATCATCAGTGTACATGAGTGAGCCGGTAGTATTGCGGCGGTAAATCGCATCCACACAGTTCAATTGGTTGACTGTCGCACCTACCCGGCGCGCAGCGACTTGATCTTCGATACGCCGCAAGGCGACCGTCTCCTGCGGAGTACCGGTCTTCCACATGGTATGGACGCGGGTGATTAAATCAGAGACAGGACCGGGAGGCGGGTCGCCAGCGGTAACTGTCCAAATTTCAACTGGGATTCCGCTGTGCGTCTGTTCCCAAATCAGGCCGCCGCAGGAAAGCACGGCATCGTCAAAGTGAGGTGATATATATATCCATCGCATAATCCCCTCAAGCATAAGACTTTTTAGGCCAAACAGCATGGCAATTCCGTAACAGGGTTGGCTTGCCAGCAAACGAATGTCGTTACTCAGTCTCGAAATCGTTATCGGTCAGCACATGCCCGGCCAGGACTTGCAAGGCATCCATCTCATCCGGATCGGTATGCCCGGCCTGCCAGTATTTTTCCAGCAGTTCCAGCGGTGTCAAACTGGCAATATTTTGACCGGCTGGCAGGCGCACACGGTTTTCGGCCTGTGGACGGCGCACCAGGTGAAATTCAAAAGCATCTGTTGTATGTTGACGCAGTTCAGCTTCATTGATCAACTTTTCAAAATCGCGAGGATAATCCACAATCAGTTTTACAATGGCATTCTTAAGCCTTCTCGCGCCTGGCAAGGCTGCTTTGAGTTGGGCAGTCACATTATCAGTAGTTGTCAGCTTCAGGTAAGCCTGTACAAAAGGACGCACTTGATCCAATTTGCGCCATTCCACACTGGTATGACCTCGCTCGACTTCCGCGACTATAAAAAACTTATCATCCGCAGCTTCGCCGAAATCGACCCGTTCTATCGAACCGGGGTAAATGACCGGCGGATGCTGGTATTGAGCCGTATCCTGCGGGTCTGGGCCAGGACCGTTCAAGTTTTGCGGTTTATGAATATGCCCGAGGGCCACATAATCCAGGCGCGGATCTCGTACCAACGAACCGGGCAAGGTTAAATCTGCGCCGAGCATCACCATACGTTCTGCGCCGAAGGTGGCACCCTGTACCGAAGCGTGAGCAGTCAGGATCACTGGCAGCGTTGGATTGACAGACTTCAGATAGCCTTGCACCAGGGCCTCGAGCTTTTCTTCGATTTGAGCATAAATTTCCCCCGGAGCCATTTCATCTGTTTCGAGCGCAGCCATCAAGCCGGAGCGTGAAACCCACGGGAGACCAATTACCTGAACTGGAATGCCGAGTTCTTGCGCGCCGATCAATTGCGGTCTGGCGATGAGGCGCACATAGGGGACCTGCAGGGTGTCATATTCATGCAGCGCGTTGGCGCGCCCAATGGAAGGCGAAAGATCATGATTGCCGATCAGCAGGATGGTTGGAATTTTGGCGACCGACAAGCGCATGATGCGCTTGCCCCATTCGCGTTGGAAAGTAGGCGCTGGTGTACGGTCTTTATAAGCATCCCCGGCAAAGATGACCAGGTCGACTTTTTCGTCGATGGCTGTATCCACGATCGTATCCAACGATTTGAGAAAATCCAGAACGCGGAAGGGCAGCCCGCTTTCCGGATCGTGGCGGCCATAATTGGCCATATCAATGTGCGCATCAGCGAAGTGAAGGAGTTTCATTGAGTATCTTTCTATTTACTGAGCGGTGTTTCGGGTGTAATACCCAGGGATTGGAGAGCCTGGATAATGGCTGTCATTTTGGGGTTAAGATGGTTGGCCGCACTAAAATCTGCAATAGCGCTATTCGTTTGACCAGTCGCCTGTTCCGCCATACCGCGCCAATACAGGCTTTCTTCCAGGGTTGGTCCACTGGGCATATTATCCAGAGTTAATGTTGCAAGGTTGATAACATCCTGATATCTACCCGAATAAAAATAGGCCCAATACGGACCGGTCTGGTACCATAACATACGCCAGGGTAATTTTTCTTTATCAGCAGGCAACTTCCCGTAAATGAGGAAAGCCTGGTCGTAAGCGCTGGCCGCCTCGGCGTATTGTTGTAATTGAACATGACTGGTGCCTTTGCTGAACCAGGCAAAGTAGGCATCGTGCCCGCTCAAAGATTTTATGTCCTCGTTGGCGATATCCAAAGCAGTCTGGTTGGCCCATTTTGTATCGGCCCAATTGCCGAGCAAAGTCAGAACATGGGCTTCATTCTCCGCAGGATAAACTACGATGAAAATATTATTAAAGGCTCTCCACTCAGTAAAAAACTTATCATAGGATACTTTGAAATTAGGACCATCGCGATAAGAATCCTGGGTAAGGAAGGTTTTGTCTGCATCGTTATATCCGGTCAGGAAAAGGTAATGCCCCATCCAACTGACGGTTGTACAGGCATAGAATGATTCGCATTGAACCTCGCCTTTCTCGATCATAACCGGGTATCCGGCGGCAAGAAGGCTCTTAACCACATCGAGCTTTCCACCATAACGCGAGAGGGCGCGGAATTTAGTATTATTATTGACATAATCGACC
>JBBRWF010000586.1:0-3138 GCA_038249405.1 Anaerolineales bacterium | reverse complement strand
TTAAGATGATTGCGGTGGTACTTGCGCCCTATCCCCCTGCCCCCTTTCCCGCTGGCGAGAATAATTTTTCGTCGTGCGGGGTGTGCGGGAAAGGGGAAAATCTTTTTTTTGAGAGACTGGGGAGCTTAGCTCCCCAGTCTCTCAAGCTCTCAGCCCTTCTTGATTGCGCTATTCGACATCATTTTGATGCGAGAAAATAAGGGGTGCCGGGTGAAAATGGCTATTTGGCTTCGATGAGCTTAGCGCATGTGGCTATTCGTATATCGCTAAAGCCATAATGAGTGACGCCAAGGCAAAGGAATGCCATTCTGGTAGAAAATGAACTTTGTTCATTAGTAGAATTGCTGGAGTTGGGTGGGTTTGTTGCTTTTTCGGGAAAATGCAATTATATTTAGAGTGGTAAGGTTTGCAGGATCATCGTTACGCCAGAGAGAAATTTGGAGCGGGGTTTTGAGAACGTGTACATCAAGCGAGGCTGTGGCGTATAAATCCGTTCTTGAAAGATATAGAAGAGCCATGAAACAAAAATTTTTTATCGACAGTCACAAAGGAATCACCTTTCTTGCCGTGCTGGGGATGATGGCGTATTTTAACCAGTGGGATAATGTCACGGCGTGGATTTACCTGGCCTTGCATGGAACCTATGGTATCTTATGGGTATTGAAAAGCCGTATCTTTCCGGACCAACAATGGGAGACGAGCAAAGGCGTGTGGTACGGGTTATACATCTGGGCGGGTTTGAGCCTGTACTGGATTGCCCCGTTTTTGATCACATCACGCGCGGTGCAGGCTCCGGGCTGGCTGATAGGATTGTGTATCAGCATGTACACGTTTGGGGTTTTCCTGCACTTTGCGGGCGACATGCAGAAAACGATTGAACTGAAATATAACCCGGGGCAGCTGATCACTGACGGGCTGATGAGCCGCAGCCGCAATATCAACTATTTTGGAGAGCTGTTGATTTACCTGGGTTTTAGCCTGCTGGCGATGCACTGGCTGCCGATGTTGGCGATCTTGCTGTTTATGGTTATTATCTGGGTTCCAAATATTCTCAAAAAAGAGAAGTCACTTTCCCGCTATGCCAGCTTTGCTGAGTACAAGCGAAAATCGAAACTATTCATCCCATTCCTGTTCTAAAAGGACAATCCAATGAGCATCACTGTAAACTTGAAAACTTCCGCTGAATATTCCGGGCTGATCATTAGCCCCGTGCTTGCGCCGGAAGTAGTGACCCTGGAAACCGCAGGGAAAGATGTAGGCGAGATACGTATGCTGGGCGGGAAAGCCGTGCTTTCCCTGGGATCGCAAAAGAAACTCTCCGCCGAAATGATCCGCCGGGCAGGCGGAGCTGTGGCGAAATGGGTTGCAAAGAATAATATCGAGTCTGTGGGCGTGGAGTTGGACCCGATACTGGGGACAGGCATGCCGCCCTCCACCTCGGTGAGCGCTTTCGTGGAGGGTGTGTTGCTGGGCGCCTTCACCTTTGGAACTTATAAGGCTGATCATAAAGAGACGACGGCGAGCATAAGCCTGCTGATGGACAGCCATTCGAGCGTGGTGGAAGCCGACCTGCTGGGCTATATTCAAAAAGCGACGATCACCGCAGAAGCTGTGAACCTTTCGAGACAGTGGGCACACGAACCACCCAACGTAATCAACCCGGTAAGCCTGGCTGAACGCGTCCAAAAGATTGCGGCTGAAGTGGGCTTGAAATGCACTGTGCTGGATGACAAGCAACTCGCAGATATGGGCGCAGGGTCGATTGTGGCGGTTGGCAAGGGCTCGAACACGCCATCCAGGCTCATTATCCTGGAGCATGCGGGTAGCAGCGGCGGCAAGCCAGTGGCATTGGTGGGCAAGGCGCTGACGATGGATACCGGCGGGTACTCGCTTAAGAGTACTGAAGGCATTGTGGGTATGAAATACGATAAATCCGGCGGGATGACGGTGATCGCCACGCTGGTAGCTGCGGCGAAGCTAGGGATCGCCACGCCGGTGGTGGGTGTGATCGCCGCCGCCGAGAATATGATTTCGGGCGGGGCGTACCGACCCAACGATATTTTGAAGGCCCTGAACGGCACGACGATTGAGGTGATCAGCACGGATGCTGAGGGCCGATTGGTGCTGGCGGACGCGCTAACTTACACGGAACGCAGCTTTCAGCCGCGCGCGATGATCGATATTGCCACCCTGACCGGAGCAGTGGTGGTGGCACTGGGAACCAACCGGGCGGGGCTGCTTGCCACGAGTGACGAACTGGCGCAGGCCCTGTTCAATTCGGGAGAGAAGACTTTTGAGCGCGTGTGGCGCCTGCCGCTTGATGAAGAGTACTTTGAGCAGATCAAAGGCGACGACAGCGACATTAAAAACTCGGGCGGCCGAAAAGCGGGCAGCATTATTGGCGGCATGTTCCTGAAACAATTTGTAACGGATGCCACGCCCTGGGCGCACCTGGATGTGGCCGGAATGATGGATGCTGAAAAAGACATGCCCTACTGCCCCAAAGGCGGGATGGGTTTTGGAGTGAGGCTGTTTCTGGATTATCTAGGCGGTCTGGAGTAAGGCAAAAGGGTGTGTTTCTTCGGAAACACACCCTTAGATTTTTTTTAAAATGAGGTGCGCATGAATGAGCATCAAATTGATGAACAGGATGTAAGGATTTTTTCCGGGCAATCGCACCCGGCACTCGCCCAGGGAATCGCAGACTACCTGGGGGTAGCGCTGGAAAAAACTCATTTCCAACGGTTCAGCAACGACTGTACTGAGGTTCAGTTGGGGGCAAGCGTTCGTTCCCGGAATGTGTTCATCATTCAATCCTTGATCAAGCCGGTAAGCGAGCATTTGATGGAACTGTTGATCATGCTCGATATCGCACAGAGCGCGGGCGCAAAAAGCGTGCACGCGATTATTCCGTACTACTCTTATGCACGGTCTGACAAAAAGGACGCTCCGCGCATCTCTATTATTGCGAGGCTGGTGGCGAACCTGCTGGCAACCGCCGGGTCGACGCATGTAATGACGATGACGCTGCATTCGCCACAGGTGCACGGCTTTTTCAGCGTTCCAACGGATGTACTGACCGCGCGCACAATTATTGGTCAATTTTTTATGGAGCGCGACCTGGGCAAGACCGTGGTG
>JBBRWF010000585.1:0-3143 GCA_038249405.1 Anaerolineales bacterium | reverse complement strand
GGTGGATGTGGTCTGAAAGCCGCCCCCGGCGCGGGCCAGTTTGGCCATAAAAGAGGCGCCTGCAACGACCGACGGCTCTTCTATTGCCATCGGCACCAGTACATCACGGCCATTGATCTGGAAGTTCAGCCCCAGGCCAAGCGGCAATGAATGCACACCGATCCCATTTTCAACCATATGTTGGGCTGTTTCCGGGCTGACCCCGCCAGTCGACCAGGCAGAGAGATCGTTGGGTGAAAGCCCTGCCGCGGATGCGGCCTGGGCCAGGCGTTCTTCGATGGATAGGGTATAGAATTTTGCGATGCGAGATGTTCCCATTTTTCCTCAAATAAAATCTGGCGAGCCCGCCTGCTGCTCATCCCGGGGCAATAAAATATTACTGCGACATTGAATAACTGTATTGTAATTCTACTGTCTGCTTCTGGCAAAACCTATCAACTTGACAATTCGGATTGCTAGGGTAGAATAAGTCCAAGAGGAGATAGCAAATGCTATTAACGCGCCAGCAACTGGAAGATCGGCTGATTGCGCTTCATCAAGCCAGTCTTCAGCTCGTAAAAGACGATTCTCTGGAAACGCTGCTGGAACGTATCGCTTCGGTTGCCTGCGAACAGGCCCAGGCGCGTTATGCGGCGTTGGGCGTATTGGGGAGCGATGGCAAGCTGAAGCAGTTTATCTCTGTTGGAATGACACAAAATGAAATCCGACGAATCCCGCACCCCCCCGAGGGGCGCGGGCTGTTGGGTGCGCTGATGAATACGGATCAATCCATTCGTATTCCAGAAATTTCAGCTGACAGCCGCAGTTCAGGGTTTCCTCGCAACCACCCGCCCATGCATTCTTTTCTGGGCGTACCCATCCGCCTGGGCGAAATTCAATTAGGACAAATTTATTTAACTGAGAAACTCGACCAATTCGAGTTTACCTTTGATGACGAACGCATAATTCAGATGCTGGCTGCTTATGCGGCTGTTGCCATTCACAATGCGCGTACTTATGATGAACTGAAACAACGGGATCAGGCACTGACGCGCCGCAACCAGGATTTGGCGCTGCTGAACAATATTGCCGGTGTGTTGACGGCTTCGCTAAAGCTTGATGAAATTTTACATAAGACGCTCTCCCTGGTTATGGATTACATGGAAGTTGAATCCGGGGAGATTTTTTTACTGGAAGCAGATAAGAAGACTCTGCGGCTTGTGTTACATCGCGGACAGGCGGCCGAGGTTTTTTGGACTCGCAACCGTTTCAAGTACGGTGAGGGCATGATTGGCCTGGTGGCAAAATCTGGTGAGGCCGTGGTTAGCCACGACCTGGCACATGATATGCGTTATCTTCGAGACGCAGTGGTTGACGCAGGATTCAAGCAAATGGCCTGTTTCCCGCTTACATCCAGCGGAAACCTGGTGGGGGTACTCAGCGCAGTCACGCGCAGTTCCACACCTCTCAACGAGCATGACATACAGGTGATCACCGCCATTGGCAGTTGGGCCGGATTGGCAATTGAGAATGCTCAACTGCATAACGATGCCCGCCGTCTGGCGGTTCTTGAAGAGCGGGACCGGATTGGCATGGATTTGCACGATGGCATTATCCAATCAATTTACGGGGTAGGCCTGGTGCTGGAGCATGCCCGCTTGCTTGCCACTGAAGAACCCACCATGTCTGCCGAACGCATCCAGCAGGCCATTAACAGCCTGAACCATACCATACGCGATATCCGCTCGTATATCCTTGATCTTCGCCCGCGCCAATTGGGCGATGAGAATTTGATGGATGGTTTACGGCGCCTGGTAATGGAATTCCGTGTAAATACCCTGGCCGAAGCAACACTTGCTGGCGCTCCAGATGATGTAAAAGAAATATCCCAGAGTAATGCGCTTGCATTATTTCATATCTGTCAGGAAGCGCTTGCCAACGCCGCCAAGCATTCTCTGGCAAAAAAAGTGGATGTGAGTGTCTGGACATCGCCGGAGCGGATCATGCTTGAAATCCATGATAATGGGCACGGGTTTGACACCGAAAAGATGAGCATGACACTTGGACATGGACTTTCAAACATGCACACCCGCGCACATCATGTGGGCGGTGATGTAGAAATCTCATCGCTGATCGGGGAAGGCACATCTATTCTGGCATGGGTGCCTCGCACCGCAATTAACTGATCGATATCCATCTCGCTATCCAATGAATATATGGCGTGAATGAAAGGCGGTGCAAGCCGTCTTTTTCTTTTCCGCCTGGCTGCGCCAAAAGATGAAGTGACCAAACACATTATGCCATTTTTCGCTATTTTCCTGTTGGTTGGTTCGGCTTTGTTGCACACGACGTGGAACCTGCTGCTTAAACAAGCCGGGGAAAAATATATTGCCACCTGGTGGGCCATTTTAATTGGGTCGAGCGTATTTTTACCATTTCTGTTTTTAACCGGACTGCCAGAGCGTGAAACATGGCTGCTGTTGCTGATCAGTGTGTTGGTGGAAATTGCCTACTATATTCTGCTTGGGACTGCTTATCGCAATTCGGATTTTTCGCTGATCTATCCGCTGGCACGAGGTGCGGCCCCTGGGCTGATCGCCATCTGGTCGATTTTGTTTTTGGGCGAAAAGCTAAATTTACCTGGCGCTGTGGGATTGGTCATCATTATTGGAGGTTTGCTAATCGTTGCCAGGGGAAATTTTCTTCAGCCCAAAACTATGAGCAATCAATTACGTGGGGTGATAATTGCCCTGGTTCTGGCATTGCTTATCTCTGTTTACTCTACGATCGATGGCGCTGCTGTTAAACATACCCCGGCATTTTCATACGCGGTGTTGATCTTTTTCCTTGCACCGGTATTCACAACGCCGCTTATGTTTCGAATTTATGGTTGGCAGGTGCTAAAAGCGGGGTTAATGACACATTGGCTCAGGATAGTGAGCATTGGATTATTGGCTGTGAGCGCTTATCTGTTGGCGCTGGCAGCTTTCAGCATGGCCTCCATTAGCTATGTGGCAGCCATTCGCGAGGTCAGCGTGGTAATGGGAGCGTTCGCAGGTTGGCGTTTTCTGAATGAACGCCTGGGTTCCTGGCGGGTATTTGGTTCTGTTATCATTTTTGCCGGGATTTTATTGATAGCACTCTTTGGATGAGCCTGAAAACCT
>JBBRWF010000584.1:0-3155 GCA_038249405.1 Anaerolineales bacterium | reverse complement strand
TTTCGTTATGTACCCGGCAACAGTCCATGGCATAATTTGTAAAGCTGCTGTGACCACTTTTTTAGCTTTTCTGAACCGTGCCGAAAATCGGATGTTTGCCCCGCCTGTGGAGTTTTCGCCGGTCTTTGGCGGCCTGCTTTCCCTGGCACCGCCCGCCAGGGCAGGTGTGCCGCAAAAATCCACATAAAAAGCCGATTTCTTCCCCTTCCGATTCTGGAAGGGGGCCGGGGAGATGGTAACTGGGTAGCGGTTAACCTCGCCTGATGTAAATACCAAAATCGTATGTTTGCCGCGTAATTACAAAAAACTTCAAGCCTGTGTATCCCCTGACCATTATGGTGCCATTTAGCGGGGGGAATTTAATTGCAGCAAATCCCATTTGTTCCCATACAGATCCTGAAATATCACCACAGTGCCGTAGCTTTCGCGGCGTGGTTCTTCAATAAAGATCACGCCGCGTGATTTCATTTCCTCATAGTCGCGCCAGAAGTCATCACTGTGCAGAAACAGAAAGACGCGCCCACCGGTCTGGTTTCCGATATGTTCCTGCTGTTCCGGGCTGGCAGCCTTCGCCAGCAGCAGGCAGGTTTCGCTGGAGCCGGGCGGGACAACCAGCACCCAGCGTTTGCCATTGCCCAGGTCGGTATCTTCTAGCAGGATAAAATTCAGGGTTCGTGTATAAAACGCGATCGCCTCGTCATAATCGCGGACGACCAAAGAAATTGATCCAATGTGTTGTCGCATGGCGTTTTTCCTTGTTCAGTAGAAGAAAGCATTCTTATTCAACTAAATTGTAACTTGTTTCAGGCGTCTCTGCACATCAAATGAGCCGGCTGTCATGTGAAAAAACATCCAGGCCCGTGTAGGGAATATGTGGGTTTCATAATTCAGGCTGACTTGGTAGTACAATTTGGATAATAAGACTCATAATATTGCAATTTCAAGGATAATTTCATTGAACAAAAAGCTCACTCTCACGCTCGTTATTATATCTATACTGGTCTTTACTTTCGCCAGTGCATTCAACACCCAGCCGAGTATTACCGGCGTCAGTCTATTATCGGTCAAATTTCAGAAAGAGAAAGGGGTTACCCTCAAATTTCTGGTCACCGGTGATTTCCACAAGAAAGACCTGCAAGGCTATATACTGGTCGGCGGCAAAAAGGTTGGGCTGTTCTGCCCCTATAATGACATTCCTTCCCCCGCCGTTGTCACCTGTCATGCTGCTCAGGGTACCGCCGCCAGGTATGCGGGCAGGCGTGGCATGGTTTACCTGGCCGGAGTAATATTCCCCATTTCTATTCCCGCACGTCTCCCATAAAGTCAAGCTCGTAAAAAGCGGTAAACTCCACTCCCGTGATGATCTGCCTTGTGCAGCCTCATCACGGGAGTCTGATTCCAGGAGATTGCCGCGCTTCAGACACTGCCGTAAGCAAGTCTACCTGTGCCTTTTCTCCAACTCGTCCCGCACATCCTGCGGACGGATGTCGCGCGCAGCCATCAGCACCAACGCATGATAAGCCAGATCGGCCAGCTCCTCAACCAGGCGCGCGTCTTCTTGCGCCAGGGCAGCCACAACGACCTCCGTGCCCTCTTCCCCCACCTTCTGGGCCATACGCGGCAGCCCACTGGCGAACAGCGATGATGTGTAAGAACCTTCGGACGGGTTTTCTTTGCGGTTCAGAATGATGCTGTACAGATCGTTAAGAGTCATTGGATTTGCCTTCGATTAATAAATGGGGGGGAATGGTTCTGTAAAAACAGGAAATTTCTCCGGTGTGGCAGGCCGGACCTGCGGGTTGTACCAGCAACAGCAGGGTGTCGCCATCGCAATCATAAAAAACACCGCTCACTCTTTGTACATTGCCTGATGTGCCGCCCTTATGCCACAACTCGCTTCTGGATCGGCTCCAGAACCATGCTTCGCCGCTGTCAAGTGTCTTTTGCAGCGCTTCAGCATTCATCCAGGCCACCATCAGCACCTGTTTGCTAGTCTCGTCCTGAACAACAGCAGCGATCAACCCCTTGGCATCATATTTAAGTTCAGGCAGCATCCGACACCATCCTGACCTTTAAACCCCGCCCTGCCAGGTAGGTCTTGATCTGTCCGACCGTATATTCACCGTAGTGCAGCATGGACGCCACCAGGGCCGCATCAGCTTTCCCCTCGGTGAGCACGTCATACAAATGTTCGGGTCGCCCGCCGCCGCCCGAAGCAATCACCGGTATACTAACTGCTTCCGCAATCTGACGGGTAAGGTTCAATTCATACCCTTCCTTCGTTCCATCGGCGTCGATTGAGTTGACCACCAGTTCGCCCGCGCCCAGTTCCTCGCCGCGTTTGGCCCATGTGATCGCGTCCAGCGCAGTCGGGGTGCGCCCGCCGTTGATCACGATCTCATAGCCGGAGGGGATGTGTGCGCTGATCGGTACCCGCAGCACATCCATCGAGAGCACCACAGCCTGCGTGCCGAAAGCATAAGCAGCCTCAGCGATCAACTGCGGGTTTCTAACAGCCGCCGAGTTGACGTTGATCTTCTCCGCACCCGCCAGCAGCACCTGCGCACAGTCTTCCACCGTCCGCAGACCTCCGCCTACCGAAAACGGGATAAAGACCTGCTCGGCCACACGCCTGACCACCTCGATCATGATGTTGCGTTTTTCGTTGCCGATGAAGGCTCCCAAGACGGCCAAGGGCAGTGTCAACGAAATCACGAGGGACGTCCGCCAATGTCGCATAATGAAAAAGACCACGAGCGTTGTGATCAGTAAAGACTCGATGAGCGTGCGAGTCACTGTGTTTATCGCGTTGCCAATCAACGCGGTTCGATCGTAACATGGGACCAGTCGGATTCCTGGCGGGAGGCCGTCCTCGATCCGTTGCAATTCCCGCAATACTTGCTTTGTCACTTGGAGCGGGTTGGCACCGAAGCGCAGATGTACGATGCCTGCGACAGCTTCGTTGCCATCCTTTTCAAATATTCCGTGCCGTGGCGCAGCACCTAGACGAACGTGACATAGATCGCCCAGTCGCATCCTGCGCCCATCGGAGAATTGAAGCTCGCTCGTCTCGAGTTGATGCATCCTTGCGAGACTAGCACCTGACGGGCTTTCCGTTGTATGTTGTACGCTGGGTCGACTGAATGTAAGGGCGA
>JBBRWF010000583.1:0-3179 GCA_038249405.1 Anaerolineales bacterium | reverse complement strand
GCAGCTGCTTTGCTCGGCGCTGCTGCTAGGCTCCATGACCGTGGCGGCAGTACTTGTCAGGACTAGATTCCCCTATGTGCTGGCGGGATGGTTGTGGTATCTGATTACCCTGCTGCCGGTAATCGGGATCGTCCAGGTGGGGATGCAATCCATGGCGGATCGCTACACGTACCTGCCCATGATTGGTTTGGTGATCGCAATGGTCTGGGCCCTGGCTGATATCGTCTTGCGGTTAAAAACACCCCCGGTGGCCACCGCCCTAAGTTCTCTGGCGGTCCTCGCTTTGTTTTCCGCCGCCACCGCTCGCCAGATCGGTTATTGGGAGAACTCGGAAACGCTATTCTCCCGCACGGTGCAGGTTACGGAGAAGAATTACCTGGCCTGCAACAATCTGGGGTTCTACCTGGGAAGCATCGGGAAAACGGCGGAGGCGGTGGAAAACTACCGAAAATCGCTGGCGATCAACCCGCGCTATGAGGACGCGCTGAACAATCTGGGCCACGCTTTGGCCGCGCAGAAAAACTATGCGGAGGCGATCGCCTTGTACCGGGCGGCACTGGCCGTTCGACCCGACCAGGTGGAGGTGCATAACAATCTCGGCAACGCGTTGTCCGAGACCGGGCGGATGGATGAGGCCATGGAGCATTATGCGTTCGTGCTCAGCAAGAATCCGCTGCATGCCAACGCGAACAACAATTACGGCATTGCGCTGGCTATGAAAGGGCGGTTGCCCGAGGCGGTGGAACGATTCAAAGCGGCCATCCAGACCAAGCCGGATTACGCCGGGGCCTACAGCAACCTGGGGAATGCCTACGCGGTTTCAAAGCGATTGGAGATGGCGGAAGCCGCCTTTCGCAAGGCCATGGAACTGGATCCGCGCGACCCGCAGGCGCGGAACAACTATGCGAATGTCCTCGCGGAGCGTGGGCTTTTGCCGCAGGCAGTCGCTCAATATCGCATGGCCATCAGGCTGCGGGCGGATAATCCGGAGGCCCATCTCAACCTGGGCATGGCGTTGGTTCGAATGGGTGAAACCGCGGTTGCCCGTGAACACTTCCAGGAAGCTTTGCGGCTGCGTCCGGACTATCCGGAAGCGGCGAGGATGCTGGGCCGGTAGCCGGAAAGGCTCCGGGCGGGCTTTTGGCCCTAAAGTTTTTCGTGACTCTTTGCGGGGTTATCCTTAGTTTTTGTGACGTTGGCAATTTTAACAACTTAACTGCAATGCGCACACGATTTGATCTGACGCAGTCCGATATCCCCAAGAACTGGTATAATCTACTGGCCGATTTCCCTGAACCGCTGCCACCGCCGCTGCATCCTGGCACGCGGCAGCCGATTCCGCCGGAAGCGCTTGCAGCGATTTTCCCGGAGAATCTCGTCCGTCAGGAAATGTCTTTGGAACGATGGATTGAGGTGCCGGAACCGGTGCGCGAAATCTATGCGTTGTGGCGGCCTACGCCGCTCCTGCGCGCCGTTCGGTTGGAGCGGGCGCTCAACACACCGGCCCATATCTACTACAAATACGAGGGTGCCAGCCCGGCCGGCAGTCATAAAGTGAATACCTCCGTGCCGCAGGCCTACTTCAACAAGATCGCCGGCACCAAGCGGTTGGCCACCGAAACCGGCGCCGGCCAATGGGGAGCCAGTCTCGCCATGGCCTGCCAACTTTTCGGGTTGGAATGTAATATTTACATGGTCAAGGTGAGCTATCAGCACAAGCCTTACCGGCGGATGCTGATGCATACCTGGGGAGCTACCGTTCATCCCAGCCCCAGCGATCAGACGGAATTCGGACGCAAGCTGCTCGCGGAAGACCCGCAGTGTCCCGGCAGCCTGGGCATCGCCATCAGCGAAGCCATCGAAGACACCGTCACTCACCCTAATACCAAGTATTCCCTCGGCAGCGTGCTCAATCATGTGTGCCTGCACCAGACCGTCATCGGGGAGGAAACCATCAAGCAGATGGAATTGGCCGGTGAGGAGCCGGATGTCATTTTTGGCTGCTGTGGCGGCGGCAGCAATTTCGCCGGCCTGGTCTTCCCGTTTCTGCGCAGCAAGATCAAGGAAGGCAAAAACTACCGCCTGGTGGCCGTGGAGCCTTCGGCGTGTCCGACGCTGACCGAAGGCGAATTGCGCTACGACTTTGGCGACACGGCGGAAACCACGCCGCTGTTGATGATGTACACCCTCGGGCACAAGTTCATGCCGCCGTCCATTCACGCGGGCGGCCTGCGGTATCACGGCATGTCTCCCATGGTCAGCCACGCGCTGAAGCTGGGGCTGATCGAGGCCCAGGCCTACCACCAGACCCGGGTGTTCGAGGCGGCCACCTTATTCGCCCGCTCCGAAGGTCTGGTGCCCGCTCCAGAGTCCGCTCACGCCATCGCGGCCGTTATTGACGAGGCGATCAAAGCCCGGGAAGAAGGCAAAAAGAAAGTGCTGCTCTTCAACCTGTCAGGACACGGCCTGTTGGATCTGAGCGCGTACGAAACCTATCTCACTGGCAGACTGGTGGACGCCTAAACAAACCAAACAAACACAAAACCAACAATCAGATGAAAACATTGAAAAATGGCCTGCTCATAGCGGGTTGCCTGGCTTTAACGAGCCTGGCACAAGCTCAGCCCATTGTGGGCGCTCACTACCCTGCGGGGGTCGAAGGCATCAAGGGCGCATCCTTGCCGCCGCCCGGCTTCTATGTGCGCGACTACAATGTGTTCTACAACGCCGATCGGTTTGAAAACCTGGACGATAATTTCAACCTCTTTGGCTATATCAACGCCCCGCGCTTCATTTGGATGACGGACAAGAAGATCTTCGGCGCGAATTACGGCATGGACGTCCTGGCCACTTTCGGCCACATGGATTGGGATGCCGCCGGCAAGGACGATTACTTTGGCATTGGCGATATCCAAATCGAGCCGGTGTTGCTGTCCTGGAACTGGCAGCAGTTTGATCTGGCCGCCGGGTATGCCTTCTGGGCGCCGATTGGCGACTTCAGCCCGAGCCGTCCGGGCATGATCTCAAAAGGGTTCTGGTCACACCAACTGACCCTCGGCGGCACCTGGCATATCGACCAGGCAAAAACCTGGGCGTTCTCCCTGCTCAATCGTTATGAGTTCTGCCACGAACAAACCCAGACGCATATCAACCCCGGTCAGGTTTATACCGCCGAATGG
>JBBRWF010000582.1:0-3183 GCA_038249405.1 Anaerolineales bacterium | reverse complement strand
GTCAGCGGGCCCGTGGCGAAGATCATCACATTCTCAGGCGCGAGCGGATCGGTCATTGGATCCATTTCATTATAGAGATAATGAATCGCCCATCCGCGCCCGCCGAGATAATCACGCGCGATCTTAGGGTCAACGTCTTCTGTCGTTACTTTCTTGGTGGTGAGGTTTACACGGAGTAGTTTTAGGTGCCAGCCGTACATGGGAGTCTCCTTGGAAAGGATGAATTATGAAGGATGAAGGATGAATTCCTTTGTGTACCTTCGTGTCCTTCGTGGTTAAAAAACTAACCGCCAGCAATTGCTGAAAAAGCCGATACTACGTCGCCTGCTTTGAGCGGGGTGTTTAAGTCTACGGTCAAACCGTTTACCACGATTACGCTGGTGTCATCAAGTGGAATGGGAAAACGTGAGATCGCCTCGCGGACAGTTGTCCCATCTGGAACATCCAGTTCCACCCCGCCGTTTTTTGCCTCAGGTGGAAGGTGTTCGCGATAGTTGGCGAGCAACTTAACATGGATCATCATTAACAGATTCTAGCACGAAAAGTAAAAGGTTGTTCGGGCTGAAAGTTACTGGTTAAAGGTTACAGGTTAGGGAACTGGAAAAAATTAGGTAACCGAAATCAGGGTAGCAGGCGAGATTTCAACAAACCACTTTTCCAGAGAGTGTAAGCGTTTGACCTGAGTTTCCAAGTCAGCCATCGTTGCTTGTGTGAGCCGCACGCCAGTTTTATAAATCATGGTGACCAGCTTGACAACGGGCTGTCTGCCTTGCCACGTCATACTCTTGGCGAATTGCAAAACGGTATTCAATTCGTCGAGCAAGACGCCGCTCCAATGTTGCTCCAGACTAGCCCAACAACGCTCAATTGGATTGTATTTACTGTGATAGGGGGGATAGTATGCCAAGCGCGCCGTAATTTGATGCTTGGCTACCAAGCCCACCATCCGGTTAAGAAATTGTGTGCGTCGACTGTGATTCTCCGGTCCGTTATCCAGGTTCAAGAGCAAGGTGTTGACCGAAGGGAAGCGTGGACGCAAGACGTTTTGCCACAAATCATCCAGGCTATCCACGATAAAATCGCTGGTAATCTTAGATGTGCCGAGATAAAGATATAGGTCGTCATAGCGCGGTAACAAGAATCCAAAGGGTGTCATGGTGGCGTCGGGTTTGAAATCATGATCAGCAGCGGCGACATCAACCCGATTGTAGCCGCCGCGCGAAAAATCGCCGATTTTGACGGTGGCTTTGGCGTCCAGCGAAATTCGCAAAGTGGTATCTGAGGTGTCCGCCGCCAGATTCTCCCGGTGTACTTCTTCGAAAATCGCGTCGGTCTCGGACAACTTCTTTTTAGGCTTCCTTTTTGCCACTTTGCGTAAATAAAACCCATATTCATTCAATTTCGTGCTCACTGTGCGGCTACTGGGCACATCCGTCTCGCTGTACCCCTTCTGTTCAATCAATTGGCGGCGCACTTCGGCGGCGCTCAAGCGGGTATATAACCGTTCTGTTTTAAAACTCGGATCAATCTGGCTTTGGGGTTTCAGGATTTCCCGAACATCTGCCTCCAAATTAGTCCAGTGTTCTTCAGCGCGTTTCCGACCACGCGCCGAGTAATTATCCACGCACCTTACGCCACTCTCCAATTCATGCCGCCCTTTGCGGATTGTACCCCGATTCCACCCCAGTTCTTCTTCCGCGCGTTGCATGCCACCGCGCCCCAACATTTTCACAGTGCGCGCCATAAAAAGCCGCCGCACCGTGCCTGTCAGGCTTTGGGCCGTTTCTATAAAAACCGTTTTCATCTCATCCATCAGTTTCATACTTGTTCTCCTGCTGCGAAGGTAACCAAGGATAACTCATATTCTCGGATGATTTATTTTTTCTAGTTCCCTAAGGAACCTGGTAGATTTTCTTCCGAAAGCATTTTGGGTATTGTCCGAAGCCCGTTTCATGTTGGGGTAGTGGCGCATTATCCAACTGCCAAATTGAGTTTACAGGATGACATCGAGAATCCCAAAAAATACAAGATAACTGTCAAAAACCGACGCATTCCCGAAAAAACCTATGCGGGCAAACATCAGGCGTTGTATCCATACGAATTGTGGGAGAAAAACCAAACCATTCGAATCTCAAAGAAGAAAGTCCCCGCCAATTCAGAAAAGCCCAACCGCACGTACCTGCTGCGGGGAATCGCCCAATGTTGGGAATGCCTGCCCTACACAAAGCCAGACAAAACAGTCTCGCTGCGCGGCTCCACCAATGGCTCAGGCAAAGCTATTTACCGATGCGCCAGTTTGCACGGACGTGAAAAAGACAAGCAGTCGAAATTGAATCTCACACAGTTTGATCTTATTACCAGCCATGATGAACATGCTCCAAATTTACGAGAGCTGCACCCCAAGCCCATTCTTCCAGCGGCGTTATTGGAAAAACAGGTTGAAGACTTGGTCTTGAACTTGGAAATCCCACAGGAATGGTATGAGAGGATTCTGGCTTATATGGTTTCCGATGAAGGTTTGAGTGAGTACAAAAGGAAGAATTACAACCTCAGCACCGAGTTCAAAAAATTCAAGGATATGTATTCTGCAGGAGATATAGACTCTGCTGAATACACTGCGAAGAAAATGCAAATATCAACTGAGTTGACTAATTTAAAGCCCAGCTCAAACCCGGATCTGCATCATATTATCCCAGTCATAAAAGACTTTCCCGCACTATGGCAAATGTTGTCACAGGAAGGAAAGCATGTTTTATTGCGCGTTATATTTGAGCGCATCTACTTTGATGGAAACGGCCTGATTCGTGAAGTCAGAACACATGCCCCATTCGATGCCATACTCAATCTACATACAGACTGCGATTAATTGAAAAATGAATTACTCGTCAAAATATTTTTCGAGCAAAACCATAATCGCATCTGAAACTTTTCTGCGGGTTTTGGGATCGGATATTTTGGCAATTTTCATGGCGACATCCACAGATTCAATCGGAAGTTTCCCTGGTGTATCGAAAGAAACATCGAATACTTGCAGTCTTGGCCATAATGCTAATTCGAGAAATTCATTGGGATTCACTTCAAAATGATTTGCCAGGTAAACGCAGGTCGTCAGGCTTGGGCGTTGCCCGGAAAGAATCCGCTGGATGGAGGCATTATCCAGCCCAGCACGCAGGCTTGCCTCCC
>JBBRWF010000581.1:0-3198 GCA_038249405.1 Anaerolineales bacterium | reverse complement strand
TGGTTGAGCCAACCGTATCAACCGTGAACTTGATGGGTTGGTGGGTGTGCGGATTTCCCAGGCGGTGATGGTCCAGGATCTCAAGCAGTTCGGCCTCTTCCAGCGCAGCGATCGCCTGGCGCGGTTCATTGTGATCCACCAGCACAATTTTCAAGCGCGGCGGGTTGAGTACACCCCGCTGGTGGCACACGCCCAGGTAATGGCCGGTTTCATCTACCACAAAGAAATCATTATGTTCCTCGCGCAGGATGCGGTTGAGACTATCGCGGATATGGGCATTCGCCGGAAATCTGGGTACATCCGTGTCCGCTGCATCTTTGCAAGATGCCGACATAATATCCACGATGCGCTGGTCGCCCATATCCAGCCGCGGGCCAACCACCTGCCGAAAGAAATTGAACAGGCTCAGCCCGTTGATCATGCCCATTGGTTTGCCATCTTCGGTGACCACGGGCGCCAATCCGCCGGTGCGGCTTGCAAGCGACCAGGCTTCGCTGAGCGGTGTATCGGGGTGCACTGTGTCCAATTGGCGCATCACAGATTCAAAGCGCGGTGAGGCATCTGTGAGCAGTAATGGGGCTTCCAACTCCAGGCGCTTGAGCACCCAGGCAGTTTGTGGGTTGACAGCCCCGGCTCGTGATGCAATTGCATCCAGCCCGTCACGCTGCCGCAAAAGCCATGCATACCCCATGGCAGAAGCAATCGAATCAGTATCCGGATTGATATGTCCGGTCACATAAATGGAATCGGTTTTGTTTGGCATTGATTAATTCCTGATCTGAGCTGCTTTTTGAGCTTGGGCCTGTTCGCGCAATCTCTCTGCGCGAACCATCATCTTTTTTGCTTCCTCTGTTGCGCCGCGCTGTTGATAATGGTAGGCCACCATTGCATATTGCCTCGCAGCATTGGCTGGCCATCCAGCCCATTCGTAATGTTCAGCAGCCATGAATTTAAAGTCGACATCAGTATGGTTGGCAAGCCAATCGGCTACGGCTTTATGATAGAAAGGCCGGTAGCGCAGCAGGATAAGATTGTAAGCCACATCGCGGAGAAGCGAGCTTTTAAAAATATATTCCTGCTCATTAGAGAAATCATTGCCTGCTTTTGGAAAGACCAGTTCGGCTTGTTCCAATTGGCGCAGGGCCTGATGAACCATGTGTTCGGCCTCTGCATATTCAATATTCGCCTGCGAACCGGTGCCTAATTTTCCGGCCTGGCGCATGGCGGTGATAACAGCGCCCACCCAAAAGACGCGGCCCACCAGGGCTGCCAGCAAGGCCACAAAGCGTGTGGATCGCGGCAGAGTATCCAGGCGGGCCTGCAGCGCGGCTTGCAGTGATTCTGGCGGTTTCGATTTTAGGCGTTTAATCGCAGTTTCGGTTGCATCCCCAACCGGTGTGGTGACTTCGCTGCTTGCTTTGACCAGGAATTTGACCATTTCTTCCAGAAAATATGGATTGCCTTCTGCCCGGCGAGCAAGCGCTTCAAGGATGGAGGCCGGGTAACCTTTCAGGTCCGGGTAAGCCTTCAGTACCAGGTCGGCGCTGGCGGGTAGTGCATGCAAATTAATCACGTGTGCTACATCTGCCCATTCTGGCTGCTGCTGCAAAAATTCCGGGCGGCTGCCCGCCAGAATGAACAGAGGCAGCACGGGTTTGTTGTCAGGTCCAAGCAGGTATGAAAGCAGTTCCATGCTGCTTTTGTCAACCGAATGCAGGTCGTCAATCATCAAGACGGTTGTATGCGCAGCGCAGATGCGGCTCAAAAGCGCGCGTGTCAATGCTGCCGCGCGTTCTACCCGGGCCACCGGTTTAGTAAGTGCTGCCAGGTAGGGACTGTCCGGCCAGTCCAGGCCGATCACGTGCCCAATGATGTGGGCTGTTTCGATCACAGATGTGGTGCTCAGTCCTTTGCCCCACAGTTTCTGGATCTCCCAGAGGAACTTATCGTTGTTGACATTGCTTTCTTCGTTGTCACGCAGTCCAAAGCGGTTATACCAGAGCATTTTCCATAGGTAAAAAGGCATGTTGCTGGCCTGCACCAATGCGCGCGCCGAAAGCACCCACAGGCTGGGGTCGTTCTCCCGCAGTTGCTTTGAAAATTCCATCATCAAGCGGGATTTTCCCATGCCTGTGTCACCGCTGATAATTACCAGGGTGGGGATTTCGGATTTCCGCGATTGTGTAAAAAGATGGGCGAGATGAGCCAACTCCTGCTCGCGTCCGACCATGTGCGTTTCCATGGATTCGGAGCCGCGGTAATTGCCGCGCCCCGTGCTGACCTGTGACCCGTCAATCAAATAAGTCATTACCGGGTCCTGCTTGCCTCTTAGCAAGACAGGCTCAGGATTGGTAGTGCTGTAATTTCCTCGTATCAACTGGTGGGTACTTTCGGAAATGATGATGGTGCCTGCTTCTGCGTATTGCTCCAGGCGGCTGGCTACGTTGACTGTATCACCCAGGATGGTATATTCATTTTTTAATCCAATATACCCGGCAAAAACCGGGCCGCTGTGGATGCCCACACGCATTTTCAACTCTTTCACCAATTTTTCTTTTGAGTTGCTGGTGTACTCATCCATGGCTTGCAGCAGGTCGAGCGCCGCGCTTACGGCGCTGTCAGCATCATTTTCACCGGCTGAAGGCGCTCCCCAGATTGCCAGCACTCCGTCGCCCATGTGTTTGTCAATATAGCCGCCGTTTTCTTCGATGACCTGGTCGAGTTTAAGCCAGATTTCTTTGAGCAGGTCGCTCACAGTTTCAAAATCCAGGTGTTCTGCCAGCGTTGTGAATCCCTGCACATCTGCGAACATCACAGTGACCAGGCGGCGTTCTTCGGGATATGCGTTGGCGGGCAGTTTGGCATTCATAACAATTCTATGCGGCTTGTTTTAAGGCTTTCCACACGCGTTCCGGCGTGGCGGGGTTTTCATCCACGTTTACGCCAGTGGCATCCAGTATGGCATTCCCAACGGCTGGTGCAACACCATCCATCGGAATTTCTGCCACTGCTTTAACCCCAAAGGGATGGCTTGGCTCAAAGGTTTCAACAAAGATGGTTTCCATCACCGGAATTTCATCTGCACGGAAAATGTGATAATCTTTCAGGTCGCGTTCGCGTGCCACACCCAGCTTGTCATAACGCATTTCCTCGCACACGGCATAGCCCAGCGCCTGGATCATGCCGCCTTCGATTTGC
>JBBRWF010000580.1:0-3202 GCA_038249405.1 Anaerolineales bacterium | reverse complement strand
TAAGGTTCTACGCTACCGAAAAATATCCTCCCGATAGATCTGCAGTGCATAACACCACAGGAATGGCAAAATCAATCGATAACGGAAAAACCTGGACGGACTTGGGTGTGATCCTCGATACTGAGTTTCCGGGCTGGGCAGATTGGAACGTTGGAACGGGTAATGGGGCATTTGCTATAAACGGCGAATATTTTTATATCTATATTACTGATGTATTGGTTGCCAATCCTCGTTTCGATATTGGCTCAGCGGTCGCGCGCGCGAAAGTTGCAGACGTGTTGAAGGCAGCCATTGATGAGAATACAGTGGTACCCTGGTTCAAGTATTATCAAGGAGGATGGGACCAGCCCGGTATCGGTGGTAGATCCACTCCAATAGAGATTGGTAATCCTCAATCCACTGAGTTTGACGTTTCTTTTAATGAGTATTTAGGCAGATATATCAAGATCAACCCAAGCGATCGAGGTGGTTCTAACAATCTATATCTCTCTGAATCAACTGATGGAATCCATTGGACCTACCGCGTACCGATTGATGAGGCTGCTGGCTACAAAGTTTTCCCGACCATCATTGGTTTAGGTGAGGATCCGAAAATTACCGGCGCAGAATATTATGTGTATTATGTTTACACTCCAAATTGGTTAGAAGCAGATGCTCATGGACACACAATCCTGGCGCGGCGCAAGATCAGTTGCGGATCAAGTAATTAATTAAATGAGATTCCGACTTATGAAGGCATATTTCCAATTTTGGTTTAAGCGAGGGAATTCAATGAAGCATATTGTTATCACCGGTGTTATTTTCATAACGCTTTTATCGGCTTGCGCACCTGTAGCAATACCAACTGTGGCCACAACGGAATCACCAATCTTTCAATCTACGCTGCCGGCAACGCTCACGCCAGTTCCAACCCAGGAGCAATTACAAGCCACACCGACTGCGCTTTACATCCCCTTTCCACTCTCCGCTGAGGACGAAGCTGCTTACCAACAGGCACTCACAGATATTCCAATCTACCGTCAGGGTGATTTTGTGCTGACACTGCAGGATGAAGCTGGCAATCCTCTTTCTGGTTATCAAGTAAATTACCGGCAAACAGATCACGACTTCATGTTCGGTGGGGTCGCGGAACCGTATTGTGCCAGCCAATTAAAACAAGCCGGTATCAACACTATGACAATGTATATGGATTGGCGTTGGATCGAACCTGAGTTGGGAAAATTCACTCTCGATTTTACCAATTACTGGTTGGGGGTTGATGAATTAAAATCTGGAGGGATGTTTTTAAAAACCAACAATTTGTTTGATACAAGCGAAGAAAACCTGGCCCCTTATTTTCGCGATGTCCCCTACGACGAGTTCCTGACGCGTCTTTATAACCATGTGGCCACAACGGTAAAGCGCTTTGCTCCTGATGTGGATGATTGGGAAGCAATTCTGGAACCCAATTTTGGCAACCACAACCCCCTTGATTTGACGAAAGATCAATACTACAAAGCGATCTCAACTTCTATCCAGGCGATAAGAGACAATGATCCAACCGCCCTCGTCGAAATCAATTTCAGCTATCCCTGCGGAGGATTGGAATGGCTGGATGATACTCAAATTGTTCAGGAGATGCTGGATCGGAAAATCGATTTTGATGTGATCGGTCTTCAGTTTTATGACAATGCGACTACAGTAGAGGGAACGATAATGCCAAAACGCTCTCTGAGCGAATTGAGCGCCTGTTATGATCAATATGAAAAGATGCTTGCCCCCTATGGAAAGCGGGTTGTGGGGTCCGAGTTCTCTGTGTCTTCTGACTTGCCAGACGGACAGTTAGGGTACTGGAATGTGCCCTGGTCAGAAGATACTCAGGCTCAGTACCTGACCACAGCCTATACGATCTTTTTTTCAAAGCCCTACAATTCAGGGTTGGTTTGGTGGAACACCGTTGAACCTTCCCCCCATGTATACCACGGCGGAATAATCCAACAAGATGGAACCCCCAAGGTAGCCTATTATGCGCTTCAGAACCTGATTAACAGTTGGACGACCGTAGGAACAGGAACAACGGAGACCAATGGTACGCTCACCTTCAGGGGGTTTGGCGGAGATTACGCAGTAGAAATTGTGAATCCTTCCACCGGTGAAAGTATGGTGACGACGGTGCATATCACTGAACAAAAAGAAAATCCCCAAACCGTTAACTTTATTTCCAATAATTGGCTCACGGATCAAAAATCAACCCTCGAAAAACTGATTGCCTACTGGCAAGAAATGGACGACGCCGGCCGGACACAAAAAGGGAAGGATTATCTCGCTCTGATTGATCATCATATTCAAGCCGGAGAGTGGACTCTGGCGAAACAGACGCTATCGGCAGCTCTGGACGAATTGGCCATCACAACTGAAATCATCATTCCCATGGACCAATTCATTCCAGTGCTAGATGTCAGCGGTGGCGGGGTGACTACAGAAAACGGCAGTTATTTACTCTGGGGTTCTGGGACAATTCATTATCCTTTTGAATTCCCCGCAGGAATAGTGACGGTAGTAATCAAAGCTCACGCACACAATGAGGCAGGGGAATCGCCAATCATGGTCGCCGGGGTTGGCGCAAATTATTCACAAGTTTGGCAGGTGGCTAATGAACAATCTAAAGAATATTCGTTTACAACTACAACCACAGGAAACGAGCGCGACCTCACAATCCGCTTTCCATATAATGCACAAATTTACAACCGTATTAATGAGCAGAATGGCAATGTAGGTGAACTTAAGCTTAATGTAGATGAGGTCAAGGTATTTATAAAGACTACACAGATAATAAAATAAGCCAATATTTCTTGCTGATCAAATTTTGGATTTAGTAAAAACGGTTTAGAAAAGGTGCGGAGTTGGTTCCCGCACCTTTTCTTCTTTCATTTATTTCCTGCTATATTCTCTTTTTTCTCCCACCAGTCCCAGGTCAAACGCATAGAGATGCATCGCCTCCAACACCCAGGTCAGCGCCCTTTCAGCCTGGTCAGGTTCTCCAGTGGGAACATACCCCTCCTCTCCACGCAACATTTCCCAATCGGTAATACTCACTACGGGATAAATCTCAGAACGACTACCATCAAAAGAAGGAACGTCTACTTTAACCTTGAGTGGACCCCCACGGCCGAAGTTGAAATAACGTAGAAAAATATCCCAATAGAAACGCGTAAGATTATCC
>JBBRWF010000579.1:0-3221 GCA_038249405.1 Anaerolineales bacterium | reverse complement strand
GCTCTCAGCCCCTCTTGCTTGCGCAATTCGACATCATTTTGATGCAAGAAAATAAGAAATACTCGATGAAAATGGCTATTTCGCTTCCATGAGCTTAGCGGATGTGGCTATTCGTATATCGCTAAAGTCATAATGAGAATTGCTGCCTAGATGGCAATCGGGCCGCCTGACATAGAAAGGTGTGTTATTATTTTGGGCAGCATTGCTATTTTTTACACGAAAACTTATCATTAATTGGCGTCCAATATAGGGATGACACCATGAGCATTCAACTTAGCGATATTGAAAAACGGTTACAAACTCTGATCGAAGTGCACCTGATAAAGTACTTGCCCGGGCCAGCATTTCAAGATCGAATTGCGCGACATATGGCAGAGGCGTTGCGCGCGAATTTAAATACACAAGCGCTTGAAGACCTGCATAAAGCAATTCCGGGACACTTCCTGCTGGTAGTGCACCCAGCCACGCTGGAAAAATGGGAGAAGGAACCCCGGCTGCTGGAAGGGCTCTCGAAAGTGTTTGGCATAGTTGCTGACGAAATGGGGTTAAAGTTTAGCAGTGCACCAATGTTGACGCTGACCCAGGACGCTACGCTTGCGCTGGAAAGCCTGGATGTGCGTCCCCAAGAAAAAGGCCAGGCCGAAATGACAGCAACACAAAACATCCAAGAGGGCGTGATTGAAGACGCCCCGGCGCGAACCGCTTTTCTGATAGTAGGTGGAACAAAAGTCTTTCCGCTTGACCGCCCTGTCACCAATATCGGCAGACGACTTGATAATCACCTGGTTGTAGAAGACCCACGTATCTCGCGTTACCACGCCCAAATACGCTATGTTCGCGGCCGTTTTATTATTTTCGATCTTAACTCATCTGGTGGAATGTTTGTGAACGGCCAACGGAGCACACAGAGTGTGCTGTATCCGGGTGATGTAATTTCACTTGCCGGGATGCCGATTGTATTTGGGCAAGATAACCCACCCGCCGCGATATCTCCGGGCGATACTGCCCCATTCACCTCGGCCGCCAGCGACCGGCGGACTGTTGTATTGAATCCACCCCCCCGCAAAACCAACCTTCCCAAATGAGTGGATTTATTTTGCTGAGTCTGCGCGTTCTCTCAGCCGTAGCACTATACGCTTTTCTGGGATGGGCGCTTTTATTGCTGTGGCGTTTGCTTCGACAGGATGCACAGGCGTTAGCTTCCCGAAAACTGACCCCATTGGCGCTTTCAATCAATACGCCAGACCAGCCAGAACGCATTTTTCAGGCAAGCCAGGGTGATATTTCGATTGGGCGGGATCCGGATTGTGAGTGCGTTGTGCCTCATGTCACTGTATCAGCCCGGCATGCCCGGCTGGCTTTCCATCACAATCAATGGTGGGTGGATGATTTACAATCAACCAATGGCACAACTTTAAACGATGAGGCCTTGCAAATGCCGACGGTGGTTGTAAACGGGGATACAATCAAATGCGGTCAGGTGAAACTGACGATAATATTGAACCCGGAAGAGCAGTCCGGCTCAGGAGAACAGGCATGACAGAACAAATTTCTTTGGCAGTTATCGGCGGTTCGGGTTTGTACGCCGTAGGTGGATTAACTGAAACGCGGGAACACATCGTCGAAACCCCTTTTGGAAAGCCAAGTTCCCCAATTATTACGGGCATGATGGAAGGTAAGCGGGTGGCCTTTCTGGCACGGCATGGCATTGGACATTTCATCTCACCCAGCGAAGTCAATTATCGCGCCAACATTTATGCGCTTAAAGAGCTTGGCGCTACGCAGATCCTGAGCATCAGCGCATGCGGCTCATTACGCGAAGATTACGCCCCAGGCGACATGGTCATCCCCGACCAGATTTACGACAACACCAAGGGCCGCGAAAGGACATTTTTTGGAAATGGCATCGTGGCCCATGTTGGTGTGGCCGATCCGTTTTGCGGTCTTTTGAGCCAGCAGGTTTTACAGGCGGTCCAAGGGGTTGGAGCGCCTGTCCACAAAGGCGGCACGCTGATCACCATCGAAGGGCCACGATTTTCCACCAAGGCGGAATCGAACGTGTTTCGTGCATGGGGAATGTCCATTATTGGCATGACCGCATCACCGGAGGCGTTTTTAGCACGCGAAGCTGAGATGTGTTACGCGGTGCTCGCGCACGTAACTGATTATGATACCTGGCATATTTCAGCCGAGCCAGTAACGGTGGACATGGTAATCCAGACGCTGAACAAAAACACAGCAGCGGCACAAGAATCACTGCGCCTGCTGGTGAAAAACCTGGATGAACAGCCTGCCTGCAATTGCCAGCACGCGCTCTCGGATGCTTTAATTACCAATCCGACAATCGTCCCGGCAGAAGCACGCCGCAAGCTCAACCTGCTGATCGGAAAGTATATTAAATAATTAACCTAAAAACACGAAAAAGCAGCGCCGGGGTTCTGGTATTCCAGCGCAGATAGTTCGTGTTTTTTATTTCATCCAAAACCTTTCGCACAGTGTATTCAACCTACAACCCCCCATTAAAAATTCAAAGCCGCCTGCTGACACTGGCAGCACTATTCTTATCTCTGTACGCGCTGGCGCTGACGCTCTCACCTGCCGCCCGGCTGCGGACTTGGGATGTTGAACTGCGCTGGTCACACTGGCTGGGTATGCTGATCTGGGCAGTCTGCGTTCTGCTGGCCCACATGCAAATCGCCCGGCGTGCGCCGGATGCTGATCCTTATTTATTGCCGGCGGCAGCGCTGCTGGCTGGCTGGGGGATCCTGACAATCTGGCGACTGGACAGCGGGTTTGGCCTGCGTCAATCAATGTGGCTGGCCTTTTGCACAGCTATTTTTCTGCTAGGATTGAATTTACCGCACAACCTGGACACGCTGCGCCGATATAAATATATATTTCTGACGAGCGGTTTGTTGTTAACAGCCCTGACGCTGATCTTTGGCTCCAACCCCGGGGGAGTTGGGCCGCGGCTGTGGCTGGGGTGCTGCGGGCTGTATTTACAGCCATCTGAACCGCTTAAATTACTCCTCGTGGTTTACCTGGCGGCCTATTTTGCAGATCGCATTCCCATCCACACCCGCTTGCTGCCGCTGCTGTTGCCAACTTTTTTCCTGACGGGGCTGGCGCTGGCCATCCTGCTAATCCAGCGCGATCTGGGAACTGCCCGTATCTTTATTTTTTTGTACGCCATAATGGTTTACATGGCGAGCGGAAAACGC
>JBBRWF010000578.1:0-3222 GCA_038249405.1 Anaerolineales bacterium | reverse complement strand
GGGGCAGGGCTTTGGCCGACGATTGCTGGAGTAACAAAGTACATCACAAGACCCATACCAACCATGACAGTGATCATGGAAAAAAATTCGGCGCGGCCTGCCTTCCAGAGAGAAGCGACCAGTGAATTCCCCATGTTATGGAATTCCCAGGTTTGAAAAATGAACCAGCCAAAGGCGAACCCAACGATGTATTCGTACCAAAACTCTGTCCAGAAGGGAAAACGCAAAAACCTGGCAATTACCATGGCGGTTATGATCCCCAGACCATCCCCTGCGACACAATGGATCACGGAGCCATTGACCTTTTTCCATTTTGGGCTGACATATTCATGATGAAGGGCTTTCGCCTCATCACCATGTTTTAGAACGATCCCGGGTGAACGACAAGTCCATAGATATAAGATCAGCCCTATGATCGAGAAAAACAAAATAATAATTGGCCAACCAATTTTTAATGCCTCGTTGACATTCTTATTAGCCGTAAGGACATCAAATAACACCCAGACAGCAGCCACCAGGCCAAATCCATACCAGGGTACGACAAAAACAGGACTGGCCAAAAATGATAGAAAATTCAAAATCATGACGACTCTCCCTTCAGTGATCGCAAAAAACAATTAACCAGCCAATTTGTTGCCACACAGCAGTTGGGCGTTGATGGCAACAATGATTGTCCTGAGCGACTTCAGCACCGCGCCAACTGCTGGCAAGAGCAAGAATCCGACCGGCGCCAGCACCCCCCCGCCTGACCTTCACCCGGTTTGGAAGACAAAATTAATGTACGGCGGAACGCTCAAAATCGACCGGACTGCAACAGCCCAAGGCCGAGTGTAACCGCTTACGATTGTACCAGACCTCCAGGTGGTACTCAAAAATGACGGTGCGCGCCTCAGCTCAGTTGACAAATGCAGCGGTGACACACTCTGCTTTAAGGGTTCCGAAGAAACTTTCTGCCACCGCATTGTCGTAACAATTTCCAACCCCGCTTATGCTCAGTTGAGCAGATGCCGCAATCAGACAATCTCGATAGACGCGACTGGTGTATTGGCTGCCCTGATCGGAGTGGTGCAGCAGCCCGGTGGGCGGCTGGCGCCCCAGCAACGCCATGCGCAATGCGTCTTGAACCAAAGCCGTATCCATTTTTGGGCTCATGCACCAGCCAACTACTTTGCGTGAGAACAAATCCAAAACTACTGCCAAATAAAACCAGCCTTCTCTGGTCAGAATGTAGCTAAAATCACTCACCCATTTTTGGTTGGGGGCCGTGGCGACAAAATTTTGGTTCAATAAATTGTGCGCGGGCACAACACCTGGCTGGCGCTGGGTAGTACGAGGGTGTTTTCTACCGCGTTTTACTCCCACGATCCCCTCCTGGCGCATCCAACGCGCCACGCGATGCTGTCCACACACGAAACCCTTTTTTCGCAATTCTGCATGCAAACGTGGGCTGCCGTAAGTCTTTCGGCTATCCTGATACGTTTGCTCAATCACAGCCACTAAGGTCTCATTGGCTTGCGCTTGCGCCAGGCATAATTCCCACTGCGCCCAACACCCACAACCCGACACATGCGCCGAGTTTGGAATTGCCCTTCGTGCGCAGCGATAAAGGTGTATTTCATACGTTTTTCCGTGAGAAGATGCTGACTACTTTTATTAATATCTCTCGCTCTTCCGGTTATCTCCATCCATTCCCGCTGTAAGCGTCGGATCTCTTTTTGGGCTGCTTCGCTTTCGCTCGGCACGATATTCTTCTGCATCCCTTCACTCACGATCTGGTAGCGCCTGCACCATTTCCCCAATGGCCCCGGCGTTACCCTAAATCTTCCTCGATTTGCTTCTGACTTTTTCCGCTGTTTTTCGACAATTCCAGCGTATTCTGGCGAAACTCTTCCGTGTAAACGCTCTATTTATTTTCGTTCATCATCTTTCTCCTATCCCTTTCAGTGTAAACGATTTGCACTTCGTTTGTGTTCACTTTTTCGGGGGAAGGTCAGGGGGAGGGTCGTTTGGACACATCGGGTTAATGGGTGATGTCTGTTTTTTGTAGTACCAGAAGCGCCAGGTCGCCCAGCGGCCCAGAATAATGCTTCTCCAAAACAACCTGGCCTGGAAAACGCCGGTATTCGGATGCGGTAATCAAATGGGCGCTAAAGAAGGGATAGATCCGGCTAATCACCCCGCTCAAGAATGAAGAGGATTGGTCTTCGAACAAAAGCACCATTTGCCCGCCGGGTTTCAGATGCTGCCAGGCCTCTTCTGCCACCTTGACCGGATCCGGCAGGTGTTCAAATACCCAGGTGGAGATTATGAGATCAAAAGGTCCTGCGGGAAGAGGGTCGTGGTTTAAGTCCAATTGGTGGAAGTATACATTGGGAAGCATCCCATAGCGCTTTTTCGCGTGCCGGAGCATAGCATCTGTGAGG
Source organism: Anaerolineales bacterium (assembly GCA_038249405.1). Taxonomy (GTDB): domain Bacteria; phylum Chloroflexota; class Anaerolineae; order Anaerolineales; family Villigracilaceae; genus UBA5195. Next base: position 799 of record JBBRWF010000578.1, on the reverse strand, counting down.
TCCATGCCTGTGTAAGAACTGACCGGCAGTTGCAACGCCCGTAAACGCGCCAGGTTTGCGCCAACCCCGCACCCAAGATCTAACACGTTTCCTGGCAATGGCAATGCACCGATAAGCACCTGGTCAAACGCATCGTGGGCGTGGGGATAAAACCACTTCCGCCAACCAGGATCAATCGCGGCGTACCCTCCAGCCACCAACCCATAAAAAGCAGGCACATCCAGAGCTGCACTGCCCAAAACCGCCAACCCAAGGCTGGCCTCCGCTGCGCCTGCTCCGCGCAGCTGCCAGATTGGCAAATGAAGCAGCCAAGCGACTATCCTGCGATACGAACTTCCCTGCTTGCCAAAACGAAAGATGCGTACATACTTTCGGCCAAGAAACAAAGTTAGCAGGCCGTCCAACAACAAAAATACTCCAAACCAACGCGTCAATTTCTTATTCATATGCATCATCTCCTGATTTGGCAACTGACAAGCTGTTTTGCGAAATTAATGATCGTTCAAAAAATCGCGACGCGCAAGCGCCAAATGGCGCAGTTGGTTACCCGCGTTTTGGCCCTCTCTGGTCTGCCATCGAGGATTTCCATCCTATATGAAAACGTCCTAAACAGAAAACAGGCCATTCTGCCTATAACCATTCATGACATTTCCCTTATTTCGTATAGGGAAGCTCCGCATAAACAAACGAAGCCAATTCGCGTAGACTAAAAGCCCGCATTCTTTTCGCAGACAATTCTGTTTGCTGGAATAGGCAGATTGTTTGGAAAAAAGAATGGAGAAGGAAAATTGAATAATGC
>JBBRWF010000577.1:0-3231 GCA_038249405.1 Anaerolineales bacterium | reverse complement strand
GATCCAAAATCCCGCTCGGATACTTACCCCACGATTGAAATTGACGAAGATGATGTAACCATTGGTCATGAGGCGTCTGTCTCCAAAGTTGGCGAAGAGCAGCTCTTCTACCTGATGAGTCGCGGGCTGACCGAGGAAGAGGCAACCACGATGGTGGTATCTGGTTTTATTGAACCGTTGGTCAAAGAATTGCCGATGGAATACGCTGTTGAGATGAATCGCTTGATCCAGCTACAAATGGAAGGATCGATCGGCTAATATGGAAGAGAAACCAAAAGTCATTGTTAGTTCACGTTCCCGGCGACCGGAAGTTGGCGCCAAGCAATTTGCTTTTACCGAAGCGCAAATTCCGGCAGGGGCGTTAAGTGAATACCGTAATCATGCCTGGCAGGTATTTCAAAAACTTGGTGTTCCGGTTGTTACGGACGAAGCCTGGCGGCGTACCGATTTGCGCTTTTTCCCCGCTGAAGCCTTTCGATTACCAGTCGAGAACGCCTTTTTAGATTTACCAGAAGTCCCGGAACATTTACTAAAACCTCTGGTAGCTGATCAGCACGGCGGACAGATTGTCCTAACCCCCGGTGGTTCGCAGGTCGATCTCGATGAGAAAATCGCCAGCCAGGGTGTAATTTTTACTGACCTGAAAACTGCTGAACAAAAATACCCCGATTTGCTGGCGAAAATGGTCGGGAAAACCGTCAATGCGGAGGAAGGCAAATTTGCCGCACTTGCGGCTGCGTTTGCTTCTAATGGCGTGGTATTATATGTTCCCAAAGGTGTTCAAGTTGAGCAGCCGCTGCACAGCGTTCTTTGGGGACCCGGCGCGGATCTGGCGCATGTTTCGCATCTTATGGTGCTGGTTGACGAGGGTGCTTCAGTAACCTATGTGCATGAATCGGCTTCGCCTTTTGATGTACAGGTCAATACCATGCATGCCGGGTTGGTAGAAATTCAGGTAATGCAGGGCGCAAATCTACGTTTTGTTGAGTTGCAGTCCTGGGGTGAAAATGTCTGGAACTTCAGTCACGAGCGGGTCCGTGTTGAGCGGGATGCTAATCTGGATTGGATTTTTGGAGCAGTTGGCTCCCGTTTAACCAAAAACTTCTCTGAGTTGGACCTGGTTGGCAAAGGTGCGGTAGGGCGCATGTCGGGCTTCTATTTTACCGATGGTTCCCAGCATCTTGACCACGACACACAGCAGAATCATCTGGCTCCAAACACCACCAGCGATCTCCTTTTTAAGGGTGCGCTAAAAGGTAAGAGCCGCTCTGTCTGGCAGGGCATGATCTATGTTGCGCCAGGAGCACAGAAGACGGACGGCTATCAGGCCAACCGCAATCTTGTATTGAGCGATTCTGCCAGGGCAGACTCCATCCCTGGTCTGGAAATTCTCGCTGATGATGTACGCTGTACGCATGGGGCTACTGTTGGAAAATTGGAACAGGAACCCTTGTTTTACCTTAAGTCGCGCGGTATTCCGCAAAAAGACGCCGAGCGTCTTGCTGTGGAAGGATTTTTTGATCCAATCATGCAACGTATCCCGTTTGAGGGTGTCCGCGAGCGTTTCCAGCAGGCCATTCTCGACAAAATGAGCGCATAATCTGCACTCAACCATAGTGTTAAACAATGCCAATCCCCTTTCTTGAAAACGAAAGGGGATAAGGCATATTTGCAGTATTTCATCTCCACCCGCAATGGTAACGTATAAAGGTAAGAATTGCTTTTCGCGACCACGGGCATCAATAAGTGAGGCAGTCATGAAAACTACACGTCCAACAAACACCACTCCCGGAGTGGCAAAACGAAGCACTCGAGGAGGGGGGGCTGCCTATGCTTTTATGCGCTCGCCCAGTGCTGTTTATGTTTTCGAAGTTGGCGATCCGGTTGAGGCTTTTTGCGATCACGAAAAAAACAGCGAGCGTGTGCGTGGCTGGCTTAAAGGCATCGTCGTGCAGGTGGATAATGCCAAAATGGTTGCCGTGCAGTTTCGCTCAAACGTTTTCCTCACGGATGGTTGGATGGTTCCGGATCGTATTTTGTGGTATCCCACAAATTCAGATCAGATTCGCCCTGCTGGAACTGGCAAAAAGACACCTCCGATTGTTAAGAAAGATATTATTGATTATTAAGCGGCATCCACTTCTATGAGCATCAACATCGATCAAATTCGTCAAGATTTTCCAATTCTGGAGCGCGAAATACGTCCCGGAGTAAAGCTCGTCTATCTCGACTCCACTGCCACTGCTCAAAAGCCAGTACAGGTGCTGAATGCGATGGAAGATTTTTATCGCAGATCAAATGCCAATATTCACCGTGGCGTGCACACACTTGCTGAAGAAGCTACCACGTTGTATGAGCAGGCGCGCGAGTCAATTGCCCACTTCATCAATGCAGCTTCACCTCGCCAGGTAATTTATACGCGTAACACGACCGAGTCGATCAATCTCGTGGCTTATTCCTGGGCTCGTGCAAATCTAAAATCGGGTGATTTGATTATTCTGACAGAGATGGAACACCACAGCAACCTGGTGCCCTGGCATATCTTAGCCAGTGAACGGGATGTGCGCCTTGAATTCATTCCAGTTACGCCTGATGGGTTGCTGGATATGGATGAATACCGCAGGTTGTTAACCCAAAACCCAAAACTCGTATCTTTTACGCACATGTCCAATGTGCTTGGCACGATCAATCCTGCGGCTGATATGATCCGTGAAGCGCATGCTGCCGGAGCGCTGACCTTGCTGGATGGGGCGCAGTCTGTGCCGCACTTCCAAGTGGACGTGCGCGCGTTGGATGCTGATTTTATGGCTTTTTCTGCGCATAAGATGGTCGGGCCGACTGGTATTGGTGTGCTTTATGGCAAGACTGCCTTGCTGGAAAGCATGCCGCCTTTTATGGGTGGCGGTGACATGATAAAGGAAGTCAAGCTGCGCTCTTTCCGCCCCAACGACCTGCCCTATAAATTTGAGGCTGGTACGCCTGCTATTGCCGAAGCCGTCGGTTTTGGTGCAGCCGCGCAATACCTCGCGAATATCGGGATGGATCAAATCGCCGAACATGAACACTCTATTACAGAATATGCGCTCGAGCGCCTGGAAGAAATCCCCGGAGTCAGGTTGTTTGGCCCATCTGCTGATAAAAAAGGCGGCGTTGCAGCCTTTACGCTCGAAGGCGTGCATCCTCACGATGTTGCCCAGATTTTGGATACAGTCGGCGTGGCAGTTCGTGCCG
>JBBRWF010000576.1:0-3232 GCA_038249405.1 Anaerolineales bacterium | reverse complement strand
GTTATTGAGTACACCGCTGAATGGAATTGAGTTATATTTCGGCCAGTAGGCAGAATCATCAAATGACAGGTAGCCCCAGGGAACGAGGCGCAGGCTGCTATACGAGTTTTCGTAATACTTGAATGTAAACGGTAATGTAACCGGTATTGAAGTGTAATTGGAAGGCGTTCCCGAGAAAGCAACATTTGTTCCGCCGCTCGTGTCAACCCAAGTGTAGGCCACGCTGTTATCCCAGGTATAGCCAAAGCTATCCGGGCCGCCGGAGGCCATGGGTACCGGTAGATTGGCAGCATCCTGCTGGAAGGTTTCAGAAGTCTGGCGGGTCTGAGCGCCGGGAAGACATTCGGGGGGCAGGGACTGCATGAAAGCTTCATCCTGCAGCTGCTCGGGGTGGATAGGCGGGCAGTGCCGGTTGGCAACCGGCGGCTTGCCTTGCGGCAGGGCGCTGGCCTGGGCCGGCGCGGCCGGAAGAACGAGAGCCAGCATCAGTACAATGGCCAGCATGTTCAAGAATCGTTTGGATAACATCATTCGCTCCTGGGTCTGATTTCTGGAAGCGGTACTCTATCGTTCAGATTGAATGCGGCAAAAGAAATATTTCGTCCCACTACAACCGGAAAAACAACCGGTATCACGCCGCCAGCTGAATCAATTAAAACAATTCAAAAAGAAATAAAATCCCACTGACATAAAAAAAACTGGCAAATTAAGACGCTTGCTTGCCTCCCTGCATTGATTAATTCTACCAGGCCAACCCGCTGAACGCCCGGCATTTAAATGGTATTCAAGCCAATAGACCTCGTGCATAAATCCGCTCTGGGTTTACCCTGATGGCGCAAAGAGCGTGAGCCCTTAAATACCTTGCCCGGGCAGAGTTATCCGGGAGGTTGCTACGGGGTGGACCTGGCACAAAAACGCACAAAAACGCACAAAATCGCACAAAAACGCACAATTTTAAACTATTTTTTTTTTATTTTGTGCGTTGAGGTGTGTTTTTAAGGTACGAGGTAAATAGAATTTATGTTCCATGTTTAGAATTATACCATTCCTTGATCGGGTTGTTTGAGGTTATATTTAATGCATTTACTGCGAAACCCACAAAAGGCAGCGGGATGATCAACGCCCCACCCCACTTCGCTGCCGGGAAGGTTACGAATGGGGCTTTAATACAATTAGTAGTATTTCAAGGTCAAGATTTGACATTGGCGAGAGGTCACATTAAAGAATAGTATAGACACTTTGCCCCGGCTGTCGTATTGTCATTTGTCACATGATTATCATCTATCAAAAAACGGTGCAATGGCAGGTTTTAGCCAACAAGAAAGCTCCAGATTCACACCCCGGTGGGTGGGGATTCTGGAGCTTTTTTTTTGCGAAGCTTCGCAGTAATAAAATTATGCCTGCAAAAACCAGTTCAGGCTGGCTGCCATTGGCCGCGCTTGACCAGGGCGCCATCTGGCGTGTAAATCTCGTAGACCAGATCCATGGGGAAGGCTTTGGAGAGCATGGCCTGGGCCGGGCAGTATTTGAGCGCGGAGAGTTCAATGGCACGCAGCAGGGCGGCTTCATCGATATTGGTACCGGTTACGAGGTAAAGGATGGCGGCGCGCTCAAAAACATGCGGGTGGGTATCTGGCTGGCTGGCCTCAACGCGCACTTCAAAGGCGCTGACTTTCTGCTGTTTTTTGCGCAGGATGGAGATAACATCCATGGCGGTGCAGCCCGCCAGGCTGACGGCCATTAATTCCAGCGGGCGAAACCCATCATTGGCGCCGCCCACAGACGGGTGCGCGCCAAGCGGCAGGCTGAAGCCAGTATCGGCGCTGCCAGTAAAACTCATTCCCTGACTCCAGGTTACTTTTGCTTGCATGGCGCGCTCCTGTTATTCTTTAATGAGAGGGGTAACGTATTTTTCCAACGAATCGCGGGTGATCGGACCAGTCCAGGCCAGCCGCACCACACCGGTACGGTCAATGACAAAGGTGGAGGGCAGTGTATTGGTTTTGAAAGCGGTGGTTGCCACCCACTTGATATCCGGCCAGATGGGGAAGGTCAGGTTGTTATCACGGGCATAGGCGGCCACTTCTTCGAGCGGCTCGCCGTCTTCAATCGCGACCACCACAAATCCTTCGGAATTGTGATCCTTGTAATATGCATCCAAAGTGGGCATTTCTTCTTTGCAGGGCGGGCACCAGGTGGCCCAGGCGTTATACAGCACCACCTGGCCTAAATAATCGGAAAGCGCCACCGGGTTGTTTTGCAAGTCAGTTATTTTTACCTCGGGGGCGGGGTAATTAACTTCGTAGGGGGTGGCGTAGCCGCTGGACTGCTGGGCCTGCTGCACTTCGGCCTGCGCTTTGGGTATGGCCAGAAAGACCACCACGGAGATCAATATCAGACCCACACCCACCATGAGCAGGATCAGGCTTTGCATGTTCTGCCTGGGCTTGTATTTTTCGCGCAGGCCTTTTTTTTGTTCTGTCATCCGTTCTCCTTGCTCGTCCAAGAGGTTTAATGATTGTGCAGGCGCAGGTTGTTGCTGCTGAGCTTACCTTTTAAGTAGGCATTCAGGGCAAAATCGACCGCGCCGCCAGCCAGCACCACTTCCAGCCCGGCAGCCAGCGCTTTGTTATGCGCGCCGCTGCCCATACCGCCCACCATCAAGACCTGGCAATCACGGATGGGAGCGAACATATCTTCGTGGAGCTGGTCGCTGTGGCTGTGCAGCTGGCTGTGATCCGGGTGCACAGTATGGTGCGGCTTGGCGCGGGTTTCACGGCGCAGAACGAGACCATCTTCGGCTTCGATCACGAAGTACTGTGCGGCCATGCCAAAATGGTTGCTGAGGAGGAGCCCGTCGTCACTCACCGCGGCTATTTTTATTACAGACATCACTTGCCTACTTTCCGATCGTTCTCATTATTTCTGCGAGCATATTTTGCTCTGGCACTGCGCCAACCACGCGCCCCGCGCCGTCATTGATGACGGTATCGGGCACACTGCTGATGCCGTAATCCTGAGAGAGTTCTTGAAAATCTGTGGCACCCACACCTTCGGCCAACACCATGGCTGGGTTTTCCATGGCAATCTGATGCGCAAGCAACACGGCTCGCGGGCAATAGGGTCAGGTAGGGGTGACAAAGACTTCCAGATGCAGGGGTTTGCTCAGGCCTTTTATATAGGTACGCAGCTGAGGCGACAGGCCGGAATCGCGCCCGGCAACCAGGAGTAG
>JBBRWF010000575.1:0-3239 GCA_038249405.1 Anaerolineales bacterium | reverse complement strand
CGATTTGCGGGGGGGCAATCAGCAAGGGTTCGAGGAGTATTTCGTCCAGCGCGAAAAGCGGCGCGGCGAGATGCATTCCTTGCGCGCGGCGCAAGGTGGCGCGGCGGTGATTTTCTTCAACAGTGTTTGTTTTACGCGTCAGCGTAACTTCACGCCGTTCTTTTATACCGGCAAGCATTTCATTCAAGGCTGGGCGCGCCCACGCAATTAATCCCCAGAAAATAGAGGCGATGATAAAACCAACGAAGAAGGAGAATGGGTCAATTGCAAATTTGAACATGGGCGTGTTTAGTTTGCGTACAGAATTCTTCCGCAGGATGTGCAGTGCGCCAGCTTTTGCGAACGCGCGTTTTGTTGCAGCGATGCTGTGACGGTTGCGCCGCATGAAGCGCAACCGCCGTCGCTGACTTCAGCGACAGCCACGCCGTTCTTTTGTTGACGAAGGTTTTCGTAAATTTGAAGCATGTTATTTTCGATTGGAGCCAGCGTTGCTTCGCGTTCTTCAGCAAGCTGTGCGAGTTTTATGGTTAATATGGATTGGTCTTCGAATAATTTTTTGTGTTCGCTTCCAAGCCTTGCCTGAATTAATTCCAGTTTTGTTTTTGCGCTTTGCAGGTCGTTTTCTGAGTTTTCGGCTTGCATCATTGACTCAAGTTCGCGTTCTTCCAATGTGGCAAGAAGCTTTTTGAGAGAAACAATATCCTTTTGCAGATCCTGTAATTCTTTTGGACTTTGCACTTTGCCGCTGTACAGGCTGGATTCGGACTGTTCTATTTTTATTCTCTGAGCTTCCACTTCCGCCTCTATATTTTTCAAGGCGTGTTGGACGTGATGGTGATCGGTTTTGGCGGTTTCCAACTGGTTGAGCGTTTCGCGCAACTCAGCGTCGTTTTCAAGCGTCTGGCGGATGTTGTCCAGCTGCAAGCGTGCCTGGTCAATTTGACGGTCTACTTGTTGCAGTCGGTGAAGTCCCAGCGATGCGCTCATAGGTTGATTATATACGAAGTGTGTAAAAAAAGACCCATTTTTCTCCGTCATTGCGAGGGCGCTCTTGTTCTTGCCCGAAGCAATCCCCAATATTGTGAGGAGATTGCTTCGGCGAAAGAACGCCGCCTCGCAATGACGGATGTTTTTATTCCACAATCACATTGAAATAGTTGTACACGGCTTTTGTCAGATCGCTAATAAGGCGACCGGTAATCCCCGGAATGTTGGTGATTGGGTGATAGGTATATATTGCTAGAACGAAATTTCCGCCGGGCGAGTAAATTATTCCGGCATCGCTTACGTCATGAATAATTAAATCCGAACCAGCAGTCCATCCATGTTTATGCGCCACGAGTGTTCCATCTGGTACGCCGCCCTGGATCAAAGCGCCCAGTTTGTCCTGTGCCATGAAATCGATCAGTAATTGACAAGTATCCGGGCTGACTTTATCCGGGAAGGCGGCGATAAGTGCACCTCCACTATTTTGGGCGCATTGATAAATATCCGCGAGAAGTGTTCCCATTTCTGATGGGGTGGTTTGAGAATATATGTCTGGGTCGGTGGAAATATCTGTGCGTGAGTTGCCAGGAGTAACGGGAATTGAAGGAAGCAAATACGCCGGGGCGGTGAAAAACCCGGCCAAAAAGGTGCTGGATAATCCCAATTTCTTCATGTCCTCTGTGACCAGCACCGGGCCAATATTTGGGTCAATGGCAGATAATACTTTATCTGTAGCATCATTGGATGATTTGCCGAGCGATAATGAGATGTAATTTGAAATATCAGGACTAAGAGTGCTTCCGTGGTTGATAAGATATGAGGTGACCACTGGGATCTTCATTGTGCTCTGGGCGCCGAAGGCAATGTCAGGGTCAACTGAAATTTCCTGCTTGTTATTAATTGCAAAATGGATTTCCTGCCCTGTTTGCAGGTCGACCATATAAAAGCCGATCAAGCCGTCGAAATCGGAGACCGTCACAATTTGTTTGAGCAGGATCGAGAGATTGTCAATTGTAGGTCTTGCGGCAGCACTGCGTGTAAATGTGAGCGCAACGGAGCGGTTTGTTGGCGAGCGGAGCGCATCGCTGATTAATAGGACAGCACGGTCAATATCCAGAGTCTGCCCGGGTTGGCCGGCTAGGAATGAGGTCCCGCCTGGGATCGGCACAGCAGGCGCAGGTGGAAGATCGTAGCGGGTGGCAACCTCATTTTGCAGGTAGTCGCGCATGCGTTCATCCGAAATAGTGGCGCTTAAAGGAATTGTAATTTCAGGCGGGGTGCGATTCCACAAATAGTCCCAAAATCCACCCCAGAATGAATTCCCTGTTCGGCTGAGGTCTGCGGCAGCAAGCATCGATTCAATGTCAGGTTGAAACCCAACCACGGCTGGGTCAATGTGAATGACAGCGTCGTTGTAAAGCATTTCAATGGGAGAGGTGTAAACTTCGAGCAATCTTTGAGATGCTTCGGCAGGAGTTAAACCACCGGCAAGCACGCCTGCAATTTTCATGCTGGCAGGGTAGCTGTTGCGTTGGCGGCTGTAGCTAATCAGCGAAACGATACTGAGTACGAGTGCGGCAGTTAAGAAAAGAATGGATACGCCCCGAAGGATGATGTTGGTATTGCGGTTTCTCATGCGGCCTCCAAAGTAGTGACAAAAGTCAGCTAAAAAGTATAACACGCCCAAATGGAGTATGTGCTAAAATATGTCTGCTGGCTGACATGTGCCGGCGTTACGCAGGCGTTGTAAAGTTTGGAATTTCCTGCTTTCTGCCTGCGGGTACTTATCTCTCTGCACAAGGATAGTTAATGCTTCGCTCTTTCCTCATCTATTTATCCAAAGCCGCCTGGGCGCAAAATCTGGTTACAGGCTGGAGTTTTGCCTGGCGCACCGCATCTCGTTTTGTAGCAGGCACGAAATTGTCTGACGCCATGCGGGTTGTCAAGGAACTAAATGCAAAAGGGATCAATGTCACACTTGATCATCTTGGCGAGCATACAAGTACGCCCGAAGAATCACAGCAGGCAACTGATGATATCTTTTCGACTCTCGACGCCCTCGGAGCAGATCCCACTGCCCGCGGCAATGTCTCCATCAAGTTGACGCAGATCGGTCTCGGCCTCGACGAAAATCTGTGTGCTCAAAACCTTGAGAGAATCCTCGCCCGGGCCAGGCAAAACAACACCTTCGTGCGTGTGGATATTGAAGATACTCCCTACACACATAAAACGATAAACCAATATGGCCTTAT
>JBBRWF010000574.1:0-3241 GCA_038249405.1 Anaerolineales bacterium | reverse complement strand
CCACAGCGGTTGAAATCAATTAATCGGCGGCCCAATTCATTGCGGGTCTTCCCGGCGTCTTCTTCCAGGTGCAATTTCCAGATGGTCACACGGCGGTTTGAACCGTCCGCCTGGGGCACATCCATATAACCGCCCTTTGCCAGGGATTTATCGTATTGGGTGATCTGGTAGCCTTTGGGTAAGTCGGGGTAAAAATAATTTTTGCGGTCAAAGAAAGAGACAGGTTGAATATCCGCATTCATCGCGGCGGCAAGAAGAACACCCTTTTCCACTGCACGCTTGTTAAGCACTGGTAAAACGCCAGGCATGCCTGAACATACCGGGCAAATATTAGTGTTTGGCCCGTCATACCAGGAATCGGCTTTACAGGCGCAAAATATCTTGGTCTGGGTATTGAGTTGGATGTGAGTTTCAAGACCGATGACTGCTTCGTATTCCATAAATCATCCTTTGGCGTGGGCTATGGGGTCTATTATACCCAAAGAAAATCACGCAGGGTTGCCCGTGCGTGTCATTTGTTTCCGAGCAACCATCCAGTTGGTTCCCCGGCCTACTCTTTCCCTTCAGTATCTGCCGCACCAATAGTGAGTCGCTGTGCAAATAAAATTGGGTTGATGGTAATTAACACAACCAACATGGCAGCCACGTTGGTTAATGGACGATCGCGGGGCTTAAGCATTTGGCCGAGGATCCAAATCGGCAGAGTTTCCTGCTGACCAGCGGTAAAGGTGGTAACGATGACTTCGTCAAACGAAAGCGCAAAAGCGAGAATTCCACCGGCGAGCAGCGCTGTGGCAATGTTGGGCAAAACAATATGCCAGAAAGTCTGGAAAGAATTCGCACCCAGGTCCATCGAGGCTTCGATCATAGAGTTACCCGTCCGGCGGAAACGCGCCAGAACATTGTTATAAACTGTGACCACGCAAAACGTGGCGTGACCAATGACAATCGTCAAAAACGAAAATGGAATGCCCAGGCCAGCGTTTGCCGAACGCAGGGCTGGACATTGCCGCCCGCGATAAGACGCAAGCTGGCATCGCCAGATGCAGTCACCAGGGCGAAACCACCCTGGTTCATTAAGGTAACCATTTCATCCGAAGTAGCCGCATCTTTAACGGTAACTTTGCAGTTGGTTTCCTTTTCAAATGCAGTTACCCAGTTGTAAGCCGGATCATTTGTGCCACCAGTTCCTCCACAAGCTGATAATACAAGGCTGAAAACTACCAACAAAACTGTCAAATCCCGTACCATTTTGTTTACATAATCTCCCCTTTTACCCTCTATCTTTGGCTTGATGCGCCAAAATGTACCGGTCTCATAAACAGACAAAAAATCCGGATGGATTTCAGTGCATCCATTCAAAAACGAATTCCCGACAAACATATTCCTGAAACCAGGTTTTTTGGTTCGTCGGGAGTGAATAGATGTGATTATACAACTTCGTTGCCGGAAATATCGTTAGGTTTTTGTTTTGTCTTTTTCGGAAACAAAAAAAACAGCAGGGAGGAATTCCGCTGCTGTTTTGAAAACCCGAATCGAGCAAGAAATTATAAAGAAGCCATTCCAGCCAGGGTTCTAAAAGCGTTATACGCCACCTGCATATCCGGAACTTCAACGGAGACTCGCAATCCATCGCGCTGTGTGCCGGGCATACGCGCAGCACGGTCAGCCATGTCAGAGCTCATAAAATCAACGGTAACTAGCACAGGTGCTTCCACGATAAATGGTTCTGGCGATTGCCTGTGCTTGAGGCTGGCAACTGCGCGTTTGGCAGCTTCGGAGATCAATTTTTGAGTAACTTCTGGGGCAAGGCATTCGGCAGAATAGCGGCCAGTGGCCTGCTTGACCACCGCAATCTCCATCTCGCCCAGTAATTCCACTGTTTGTGCACAGGCGGTCTGATCACCGCTGATCATAATAACAGGAACGCCAAAGTACCCGGCCAGGGCACCGTTCAAACCAAATTCACCAACCAAAACATCATTTAGCCAAAGGTTTGCAATACACTTGCTCGACCAGGTATGGTCGCACACTGCATAAGCAGAACCCTGGCGCGCATGATATCCAATATAAATGACTCCTTCAACCGTTTCGTCAATACCCTGCATCATAGCATAAGGGGATGCATTGCTCGAGTTAAGACGCGCGCGCGGGTCAATTTCCTCAATCAGAATATTGGTACCATTCCAGTGACCATCCGCTACCACAATATCGGTTGCACCGCCGTCAAATGCACCTTTAATGGCAGCGTTTACATCCTGAGTTATCAACTTGCGAAAACGTGGATACTCATAGTGGCCGGGTGTCACCTGATCCCAGTTGACCACGCCGGTAATACCTTCCATATCTGTTGCGATCAGTATCTTCATCATTTCTCTCTTTTCTCATGCTCGAGATTATTTGGGGTAAAAACCCTGAAACAAGAATATGCCCATGAAAACACGATCAGGCACATTCAATCAATTTAATACTGCAGGTCGCTCGGCGCGCCAGGATTCGCTCGCGGTTGCCTGCTCATAAGCATGCCCGGCGCGGAAGAGCAGATCTTCGCGGAAATCGGGTGCAAAGAAGTGAATACCCAGCGGCATTCTCTCATGGTCAAACCCGGCCGGGATGGAAATACCCGGCACACCGGCATGGTTGCCAGTCACAACAAGCTGGTCAGCATACTGCATCAAAACCGAGTCGCCGTACACGCCGCCAATTTTAAAGGCTGCGCTGGGCGTGGTGGGGGTAAGCAACGTGTCCACCTTTGCAAATGCTTCGTCAAAATCCTGCCGAATAAGGGAGCGGATACGCAGCGCACGGTTGTAATATTGTTCACTGTACTGGGCGGCGGAAACATACATACCCATCAGAATGCGCAACTTTGGCTGCAAACCAAACCCTTGGGCGCGGGATTTGCGATACATGGAGCGCAGGTCGTTGGTCGAATCGGGAGTGCGGTAACCGTACTTAACGCCGTCATAACGGTGTAAATTAGAGGCGGCTTCTACACGCGAGATCACAAAATAAGCCGGGATGCCAAATTTCGTGTGGCGCATGGGAATATTTTCCACAATTTCCGCGCCGGCTTTCGCAAGTCTTTCAGCAGCATCCAACACTGTCTGCTTGATCTCTTCTGGCAGGGATTGCTCAACCAACTCGCCGGTATCCGCGTTGAAGTAGGTAATGCGGAAGTAATCCGGTGAAATGCCAATTTTAAACCCACGAACGCCTTTCTCCAATTCAGCAAGATAAT
>JBBRWF010000573.1:0-3242 GCA_038249405.1 Anaerolineales bacterium | reverse complement strand
TTTTTTCCAACACCAAACACGCCTCGCGCGAGAAATATAGCGTCACCTGCTCGCCAGGTTTGGGGGCCACCAGGTGCGGGTTGTTGAACGTGTCGAAGAACACCCGCCCTTCGCCCAGGCGGACCTGGATGCGCACAATCGAGCCCAAAAAGGTGGTGTGATCCACCTCGGCTGCCAGCTCGTTTTGACCGTCTTCGGTACGCTTCAGCGACAGGATCTCCGGGCGGAGCGCCACACGCACAGGCGTCCCGTTCGGGAAATCTACTGACTGGGCGGCAAAGACCGTCTGTCCGGCAATGCGCAGCTCGCCTTTGGCCTGGTCGACGACCGTCGCCTCGACCACGTTGAGCGTACCGACAAACCCGGCCGTGAAAGCGGTCTTGGGGAAGTTGTAAATCTCGAACGGCGTGCCGATCTGCTCGATCCGCCCGGCGCTCATCACAACCACTTTGTCTGAGAGCGAGAGCGCTTCTTCCTGGTCGTGGGTCACGTAAATGGTCGTGATGCCCAGTTTCTGCTGAATGGAACGGATCTCGGTGCGCAGCTCGACCCGGATCTTGGCATCCAGCGCAGACAGCGGCTCGTCCAGCAGCAGCACCTCCGGCTTGATCGCCAGCGCGCGCGCCAGCGCAACCCGCTGCTGCTGCCCGCCCGACATCTGGTACGGGTAGCGGTCGCCGAACTTTTCCATGTGGATCAAGCTGAGCATTTCCTCCACCCGTGCTTTGACTTCTTCCTTGGGCTTGCGGGCGATGTTCAGTCCAAAGCCGATGTTATCGGCCACACTCATGTTCGGGAACAGCGCGTAGGATTGGAACACCATTCCCATTTTACGCTGGTTGGGGGCGGTTTGGGTCACGTCCCGGCCGTTGACCAGGATCTGGCCCTGATCGGGGATCTCAAACCCGGCGATCATGCGCAGGGTGGTGGTTTTGCCGCACCCGCTGGGACCTAAGAAGGAGACAAACTCGCCTTTTTCGACGCTGAGGTTAAAATTTTCAACCGCCGTGGCTTTCCCGAAAACTTTTTTGATATTGACAAGGGTTAAGAATGCCATATGCCTCTCGCCTCAGAATTAATGAGCGCCGACAATGCTGGTTTGCCTACCGCGGCTGAAAATTTGGATCAGCCCCATCAAGCCCCAGGTTAATGCGAAGGATATAATCGCCAGCGAAGACGATTCGTAGGTTTTGTTTTGCCCGATCAGGGACATGTACGGGCCAAACGCATTGATCCCGACCAAAAAACTGGCCATCGTAAATTCGCCAATCACGGTTGCCATGGTCAAGAAGCTGCCAGAAAGCAGCGCGACGCGCAGGTTGGGGAAGATGACCCGAAAGAGGATCGTGAACCAATCCGCGCCCAGCGATTGGGCCGCTTCGGTCAGGCTGCGCGCATCGATTGCGGCCAGGCCGTTGTCGACTGCGCGGAACATATACGGCATGGCCAAGACGACGTACCCGCCCACCAGCAAGACGTTGGTGCCAAAGTGGGTATTGGTCAGTCCAAACGGCTGGCCGCTGAAGACCTTGATCAGCCCAAACACCAGCACAATGGCCGGGATGACAAACGGGACCATCGAAATAAATTCAATGATCACCCGCAACTGCGGCAGGCGCAGGCGGATCCAATAGGCAGTTGGGACGATCAAGACCAGGCTGACCAGAATGGTGAAGATGGCCATCACCAGCGAGAACAGAAAGGTCTCGATAAACTGGGGATCGTTAAAGATGTTGGTATAAGCCTGAAAACTGAGCATGCCTTTTTTGGCGTGCAGTGAAAATTCAAAGGTAGCGATCAGGGGCAGCACAAAATACAGCACCCCGAGCAGGATCCACAACCACGACCACAGGCGACCGCTGTTTTTCATATGCGCAGCCACCTTTCACTCCGTCTACGGAGGATATAGTAAATCGTCATCGAGACCGCCATGATAACGACCATACCCACGGCCAGCGCATAGCCCAGGCCCACGTTGTGGAGCACGTCGCCCTTGATCTGCGAGCCGATGACAATCGTGACCAAATTGATGAAACCGCCGGTCAGGGATAAGGCGGTGGCATACGCGCCAAAGGCATTTCCAAACAGCAAGATCATGGTTGCCAGCAGGGAAGGCATCAGCACCGGCAAGGCGATCTTGGTCCAATACTGGAATTTGTTGCCACCCAGGTTTTCGCATGCCTCGCCCCATTCTTTTTTCAATCCATCCAGGGCGGGGATGATGATCAGCACCATGAGCGGGAACTGGAAGTACATATAGGTCAGGGTCAGCCCCCAGAAGGAGTACAGGCTGAATCCCTGCGCGTACAGGTCGATGCCGAAGACCGTCTTCAACAAGATGGTCACCATGCCGACCCGCCCAAGCGTGGCGATGAAGGCAAAGGCGAGTGGAACACCGGCAAAGTTAGAAGCCACCCCGGAAAATGTGGAAAGCCCGGAGCGCACCCAGCGCGGCAGTCCGCCGATCGTGACGGCATAGGCCATGAAGAAGCCCAGCAGGCCGCCGCCCAGGGCAGTCGCCAGGCTGATGCGGATGCTGACCCAATAGGCGGCCAGGATGGATGGATCGAACAGGTCAGTGAAGTTCTTAAACGTGAACTGCCCTTGCGCATCTTGAAAACTGCCGGCGAACAGCGAGATCGACGGCAGCACAATGAACAAGATCACAAACACGAAGAACGGAATAACGCCCAGCCATTTTTGCCAGCCGGGTTTGGCGGGGCGCACGGTGAGTGCGCCCCGCGGATTTTGATTGGGTTCTGGAGAGGGGTTACTTGACATCGGCGCCGACAACCGTCATCCACTGATCGGTGATCAGTTTCTTGGCGTTGTTGATCTGGCCGATGGTCGGGAAGACAGCCTTGGCATACAGGTCAGCCGAGGGCAGTTTGGCAGCCAGGTCGGCCGGGATCACGCCGCGTTTGGCCATATCATTGTAGCGGATGGGGTGGCAGTAGCCCTTCAGCCAGGCAGTTTGGCCGGCGTCCGAGTACAGGTATTCCATCCACAACTTGGCGGCATTCGGGTGGGGCGCGTAAGCGCTGATGGCCTGAATATAGACACCAGCGATGACACCGCTGGGCGGGATCACGACCGAGATGTTCGGGTTGCCAGCCAGGGTATCTTTGTCGGCCAGGGCGTTGTAGTCCCAGCGCATAATGACGGAGTCTATTACCACAATTTCAGAAGTGGTGGTGAGTGAAACTCGAAAAAAAGACACGGAAGTATCTATGATAAGTAGT
>JBBRWF010000572.1:0-3249 GCA_038249405.1 Anaerolineales bacterium | reverse complement strand
GCCTCACTCACCTGTGCCACTCCTGAATATGCCAGCAGCACAGCATTGACCGCCTCGGCGTAACTGCCCGCATCCGCGGCCCCGACTGCCAACCCCAACACCCCCGCCAGCGGCCCCAGCACTCCGTGCATATACACCGCCAGCGTCTTCTCCGTGTACGATCCCGGCAAAACCATAAGTCACCCTCCCGACCACAGATTGACGCTGATTACGCAGATTACACAGATTTTAAAAACAATCCGCACCTCCGCGCAATCAGCCCAATCCACAGTCAAATCAACGCAATCTCCGGTCAATCTCCGCTCTCATCCGCGAAATCCGAGTAATCAGCCTGGTCTGCGATCCAATCCAGTGACCCTACCCCATCGGCGCCGTGAAATTAGCTGGCACCGCATACAAGGCATTCCCCACCCGCCGCACCACCGCACCCGTCCGGTTCCACGCCCCAAAACCCGCGTGGCGCTCCCACTGACTCTCGTAAAACGGATGGTTGTTGCGCTCCGCCACACGGTTGAAACCGCGCAGACTGGCCTCGGCATGTTCGCGCATGCCCAGCGGCGGCTCGCCGCCCGTCGAAACCATGATCGAATAACCCGAGGGCACCGCCTTCCATTCGCAGATCCAGACCTTGTCCACATAGCCGATCAAACGCCCCGGCAGGCTCACGCCCAGGCTGCCCACCAGCTGATCTTTGGTCGAGGCCAGTTGAATATTGGGGTCGGCCAGCGCCGTGTAATTCGTTAGCCCCTCGATGCTGCTGCGCAAGTCGCTCGCAATCAACGCCACTGCCTCGCCGCTGTTCTCAGGGTGCTCCATCAACTCCTGGTAATCCGCAGTAAACGGGCTGGCCGCATCTGCGATACTGGCCGCCTGTGCCTTAAAGTGGTCATCCGTTGCCCCGGCATCCGCGCCGGTTGTCAGCATGTACACATCCGTATCGCCGTTGGCCGGGCCTTTAACTGTCAGCGCGCCGTGTTCGTCATCCGGGAAGGACCAGCTCACGTTCATGAACAGCGCCGCCAGCGCGTGGTCACGCATCCAGCGGATATCCGCCGAGAGCATAGCCGCCGTCACGTCATTCGCCTCCTGCACCGTCATCTTCTCACGCACCAGCCGCGACGAGCCCCAGGCCGCCCCGCCCGATTGGATCGGGAAAGCCAGATCATACTTGCCAGTCGTCTTGACCGGTCTTGCGCGCCCAAATTCATCCAGCGGCTGCAAACGCGCCGCGGTCGGCGTGCGATAAGTCACCTTGAACTCGGTCATTGGCCGCGCCAGCAGCCCCATAATGGCTGCCATCTGGCGATTGTGCTCCTGCACGCTCTGGTTGATGGCATCGTTCACGCGCCCCGCGCCGATCTCCGTCACGCGCTTGCCCGCCAGGTCTTTCAAACTTTCAAAGCCGTAGAGTAAAGTCATTTTCTGCTCCTATAAATGGACATGCAGCAGCTTGGCGAACGCTCCGCCCAGCAGTTCGGAATTGCCCGGGATGATGCGGCCCACCAGCACAGATACCGTCCCGGCGGCATCTCCCAACCGCCCATCCGTGTCACTGGCATACATGGCGGCATCGTAATTCTGCGTAAAGGTGAAGCCGTCCAGCACGCCCACGCGCATCACCGTCACCGGCATACCCGCCGGAATGTCGTGCGTGCCCAGCGCGATGCCGTAGATGCGCGCCTCAGCGGCGCTGGTTCCGTTGCCGTTGGTGATCTTGCCGGTGCTGGTGTCGATACGCACACACGCACCCGGTACAATCGTCTCGGCCGCCACGCCGGTCAGTTGTTCCACACTCTCCACCACCTCCACCCGCGAGGCGGTCTGTAACGCGATCAAAGCCATAATATTCTCCTTTTCGCTGCCCCGCTCTGGGGCGGCAAACTAAAAATTCTGATAGATTTGCGCCTGTCCGCGCCGCGCGCGTGCCGCGTCATCCTCCGAAAGCGTGCGCTCCGCCGGTTCAGGGCTGGCGGGCACTCCGGTTCTCAGCGGCTTGCCCAGCTCCTCGCGATTCGCCGACAGGTATTCGATCTGGTCCACCGGGTCCAATTTCTCCAGCAGTACCAGCACATGCCGCGGCAAGTCTTTCTTCTCAGCAGCCAGGCTCTTCTCCAGTGCGTCCCGGTAACGCGCCGCCTGTTCGCCCAGTGGTTCCAGTTCCACCACCCTGGCCGCAGATTTCTCGGCCAGCGCCTGCCACTCCTGGTTTTTCTTGAGAGCCTCGGCCTGCGCGTCATCCCTGGCCTTGCCCGCCGCCTTCTCGCGCATCCCCCGCTCGCGCTCCAGGCGTTCCTTTACAATCCGGTCCACATCCACCTGCGTAAATGTCCCCGTTGGGGCAGCGCCGCCGCCCATTTGCTCGTCTTCCATAAATACCTCCTTTTTTAATTTATCGCCCGATTTCGTCGCGATCTCCATTTAAATGAAGTAACTTGCCGCTTCAGACCATTCCCAATTAAACGGAGAGCGCCTCACTCGCTGCGCCCGGACTTAATGCCCTCACCTCCGCCTCGCTCCAGCCCTGACGCCGCGCCGCCACTGCCAGCGGCACACCCGCCGCAACCTCCGCCCCCAGCGCCGCAGCCTGCTCCTCCATGCTGTAAGGGATCACCTCGCGCTCGGCAAAACCATGCTCAAAATCCCCGGCCTCGTAGCTGCCAATATCCTTGAACAGGTCCGCGTTCACGCCCATCGTCAGCGCCATACAGTCTGCCCGTGCCAGCGCACTCTCCAGGTTGCCGCGCGCCTCCAGTGTGCGGTCTGCCGCCTGGCTCAGCATCAAGCGCAGCGCCCGCCCGCTGGCACTCGCCGAAAGATCCTTTTGACGGTAATAAGTCAGTTCCGGCAGGTCTTCCTCCAGCTCGCGCATCTGCGCGTTGACCGCCTCCAGGTGCGCCGAATAATTCAACGGCGCCACCAGGTACTCCATCCGGCTCGTCCCCGGGAAGCTCAGCACATCCTCATCCTTGGCAACCTCCGGCAGCCCCGCGCTCGCCCCGTTCAACCTCGGCGCAGGCAGCGGACGCCCCGCCGCATCCACCGCGTTCGCCATCAGCGCCACCGTCGGCTTGTTATAGCGGAAGATCAACTGGTGCAGGCGTGTCGCCATGCGGTTGGCCTCATCGATCTTATCCAGCGCCAGGCTGAAGACCCCCAACCCGCGCTTCTCGCCCATATCGGTGAAACTGGCATGCACAAACGGCACGAAGTCGATGCCAAACTCGGACAGCTCGCGGTTGACCAGCGGCT
>JBBRWF010000571.1:0-3253 GCA_038249405.1 Anaerolineales bacterium | reverse complement strand
GGTGGTCAAATCTTTACAAGAAATGCCTTATGCCATCGTTACGGTGGGTCATCCAGATCCGCGCGAGAACGCCAGAGGTGGAGACCAAAACCTGCGCGATCCTCTATCCAGTGCGGGAGCATCTGCGCAGCAATATTCGCTGCAGCAGAACGAGCTGCTCTTCCGCGGAATGACCAGCTTAAAGGAAGAGTTCCTGTTCATGCTCCTGGCCAATCATATCCAGTTGAGCGATATCGCGGCCATGCTTGCGGCTCAGGCTGAGAATACTTCTGTTTACGCGTCGCGCCAGATGGGCGTTCGCGCTGCCTCCTTTGGGGTAAGTTTACCTGCCATCCTCACCGGCGGTCTGTCCGAAAATGCATCCCATTCCTACGGGACCAATCATTCCTCGGGCATTGCCGAAGGGCAGGGGACGACAGATGGGATTGCCAATTCACAAGGCCAGGCGCATTCGACAGGCCATGCCAGCACAAGTGGTTGGGCTCACACGGTCGGCGTAACCCAAACAGAAACCACCGGCCATGCGACGAGTGTCGGTGTGGCACAAACCGACGGGGTCGCACAAACACATGGCGTTGCGGTGACAGATGGCACCTCGCATACCGACTCGTCCAGTTCGGGCACGACTCATTCAGATAGTTCCGGCTATGGGGTCAACGGCGGGATCGGTGGCAGCATCGCACCGGCCGGGGTGGGCCTCTCGGGTAACGTTGGCGGGAATTCCAGTTGGGGCAGTTCGGATGGCGTGACCAGCAGCAGCGGATCGGCGGATACGAGTTCCCATTCAGTGTCGGTAAGCGATTCAACCTCGACAAGTCACGCGACCAGTCACAGCCAGTCCCAGACCAATTCGCAAAGCCACTCGGTCAGTCAATCAGACGCCTGGACCACTTCTGGGGCTGAAACGGATTCGGTCTCGGATACATCCAGCACCGCCACCTCTAAAAGCCACGCCGACTCGGCCAGTGTAACAAATTCACAGTCCGATTCGAGTGGCATTGGTCAGGCGATTGGACGGGGGATTACGGGCGGCATGAGTGTCGGCGTGGCGCCTTCCTTTTCACTTTCCAATAGTTACCAATGGCAGGAAGATCCCTACATTTTACTAACTCATATCATGCGTACCCAGCAAAAACTATTGGACATCGCCAGCAAAGAAGGCGCTTATTACACCGACGTGTATGCCCTGGCGCGCAGTGAACAAGGGGCGCAGTCGTTGATGGGGTTGATTCCGGAGGCCTTCCATGGCACGGAGGACGTTGTGACGGGAGTGCAGGCACGCAACCTGACCGAGGCAGAGCAGGCGTATATCGTCCTGCACGCCCGTGCTTTCACACCTTCTACGCGGGTCGAAACCATCCCGGAAGTGATGAGCGGGTACGCTGATTCGACTTTGCTGACCATATTGCAGTTGGCGGCTTATACAGCCCCCGGCATGTACGAGCAAGGCACGGCCTTGACGGTTCAAGAAGAGACACCATCTTTTGCCTTTTATCCGAATATGCCAGGAGACGTGATCATCGGTCACCAGTGGTCTAGCGAAACCGGCGAACTGACCGATGCTTTGCTCAAACTCGCGGCGGACCGCCATTTTCACACCGCCTTTGTGGGCGACACGGGTTTTGGCAAGTCGATTGCGGCAGAAAGAATCGCCCTGGAAACTACCCGGCAGTGGCATTACCGTTCCATCGTCCTGGACTTTGGCCAGGGCTGGCGCAAATCACTGAATTGGCCGGGGATGGACGAACATGTCGATATCCGCCAGCTCTACCCGGGCGCGCTGCGCCCGCTGCGCTGGAATATCCTGCAGGTACCGAAACGGATGGAACCGGGGCGCTATCGCAGTATGGTTGCCGAGTTGTTTGCCAATGCCGGGCGAATGGGTCCGCGCCAGTTGGGTTTTATACGCAGGGCGCTCACCGAGATTTATCGCAGCGCGGGCGTACTTACCGGTGACCCGGCTGTTCAATCCGAAACCTGGCAGCCGGTCGAATCAGACAACAATAGGAACCAAACGGTTCTCAATCCCTGGTCAAAAGTGTGCGATCAGGAAGAAAAAGAAGCCGTCGAGGCATTTCGGGCGGAGTATCAAGTCAGTGGCACAGTAGAAATTGGCGATCGGCTTGCCAGTCTGGGACCGGTTGACCTGCAAGCCCTGGCCGTGCATCGCAGCAAATGCTTGAGCATGCTCACGCTCGTTCAAAAGCTTAACGATTACAAAACGCATTTGCCGAAAAATGATCAGACCAGTCACACCAGTCTGGAAGGCGTTCTTCTTCGCCTTGAACAATTCGGCGAAGGGCAGATGGCGCGCCAATACGGCCCAGGCCAAGACGCTCTGGCAGTCGAGGATTTAGGCCTGTTGGGCTCACCCGAAGACCCGTGGGGAATGACGGTGATCGAGGGCGGTTCGGAAATGGACGAGTATCCCAAAGCGGCGTTACTGTCCTTGTTGGCCAGCATCCTGTATTTCGACGCAGTTGCCCGGCGACGTGAAGCGCTGGATGGGTATCGCCGTTTTCCACCCATGCAAATCTTCTTTGAGGAAGCCAATAAAGTGTTGACCGGTGTATCCGGAGGCGCGGGTTCGGATCAAGGGTCGGGCGAAAACAGCAACGCGGTCAGCCACATTTTTCAGACGATGTGGCGGGATGGACGCAAGTATGGGGTATTCCTACATCTGTTGGCCCAAACGGTCAGCGAATTACCTTCCGGTATCCTGTCGTCCTGCGCAAACCTGTTCGTCTTCCAAACCAAAGACCCCAAGGACCGTGACCTGGTTCTGCCTCATTTGGGACGTTCCGAAAAAGGCATGGTTAACACCGAATACAAACGCTATCTGGCGCGCATTCCCAAGACATATGCCATCGCCAAGTTTGGCTATTCCGACGACGTTCATCTGCTCGAACCGATCTTGATGCGCCCGCTGATGATCATCTGCGATGAACCCTCCGACCGGGAAATTCTCAGAAAGCTCAGCAACACCTGGACTCTTTAGCAATCTCGATCGGCGCAGAACCGGTCGTCTGATCGTAAAAACAATTTGATTAGGAGAAGAAATGGAAGCCAAGAAACGTTCACCCCTTATTGCTATTGTATTGTCCGTGGTCATCGGCCTGATGGTCTTTGCCCTCCTGAACGGCGTCATTCGCCCGACCCAGGTCGTGGTGGCCAAAGTTGCGATTGCCCCCGGAACAATCCTGACCGATCAGCTGGTCGAACTGCGCACCATCCCGATGGGTGCAAAACCCGC
>JBBRWF010000570.1:0-3258 GCA_038249405.1 Anaerolineales bacterium | reverse complement strand
TCACCCACAATCTGCATATTGCGATTGTGCACATAAGATTTCAAGGCATTCCACTGGCGAAAGAAAAGAAACTGGCGGAACTGCTGACGCACAATCGATGCCCCATAATCCCTGCGCGCCGCATCCAGCGCAGCCCCCTGGCGCTCTCGCTGCTCTTTGGGCCATTCATTCCACGATTTGCCGCCATTGGCATCTTTAAGTGCCATGAACAGCGCAAAATCATCCATCCAGGAAGCATTGTCAGAGAGGAAGGACTCAAACTCAGCGTGGATTGGGCCGCGCGGCATTGCCGAAAACCGCTCAAACGCCCGATCCAGCAAACCGGGTTTCCAATGATAAAGTGCGCCAAAATCCACATGCGCCGCATCCCAGGCGGGCATACCTGCCAGATCTTCCTGCCAGAGTAACCCCTGCTCCATCAACACATCCGGGCTTACAAGATACGGATTGCCTGCAAACGCCGAAAAACATTGGTAAGGAGAGTCGCCAAAGCCAGTTGGCCCCAACGGCAGCACCTGCCACAACTTGAAGCCACTATCCGCCAAAAAATCGATAAAGCGATAGGCCATTGGCCCGAGATCACCGATACCATAAGGCCCCGGCAAACTGGTAGGGTGCAGGAGCATCCCAGAACTTCGCTTAAATGTCATTCTTTCCTCGCAAGCATTGATTGATAAAGTTCAGCATACTGTTGCGCCGAAACCTGCCAGGAAAAATCCCCGCCCATGCCGGCTCTTTGAATTCGCTGCCAATTTTCAGGCTTTTTAAATGTCTTTATGGCTCGCCGAAGGGCGCCAGCCATAACGCCTGGTGATGCATCTGTAAACAAAAAGCCGGAATATCCCTCGGCAATCGTATCGCGCAGCCCACCGGTTGCGCGCGCCACGGGCACAGCGCCGTAGCGCATGGCGATCATTTGCGCCAATCCGCAAGGCTCGTAGCGCGAGGGCATCAAAAGCATATCCGCCCCGCCATAGATTTGCCGCGAAAGCTTGCCATCATAGCGGATGACCGCGCTCACTCTGTGCGGGAAATCACTTTCAAGTCTGCGCGCGGTCGCTTCAATATCCGGGTTACCAGAACCCAATAATATCGCCTGCCAGTCCAAGTCTGTGATCAGCCGCAGCGCGCCCAGGGCAATATCCACTCCCTTTTGTTGATCCATGCGGGTCACCATCGCCAGCAGCGGCAGCGAATCATTTATTTCCAACCCAAATTGTGTCTGTAGTAATTTCTTGGTGGCTGCACGCGCATCAAGGTCATCGCGGGAAAATGGCTCTGCCAGAGCCTCATCTTTTTCCGGATCCCAGGAAACCGTGTCAATCCCATTCACGATGCCGATCACCCGCTCGTGCCTTGATTGCAGAAAGGTTTCCAGCCCGCAGCCATACTCAGGGGTCTGAATCTCTTCCGCATAAGATGGTGAAACCGCCACGATTTCATCCGCAGCCCATAACCCTAAAGGCATGGGGGTTTGCTGCCCCCACCATGGCAAAGCAGGGTCATTCACTGCCGGCAGCCCATACGCAGTCAGGGCGGCTTCTGACCCGGCTCCCATGTAACACAGGTTGTGAACCGTCATGAGAGTCTTTACGCCCAACCAGAATGGGTCACCAGCCTGCTGCATCATCCGCACACCGTACAAAGCGCTGGCGGTATGCCAGTCATTAGCATGCACAATATCCGGCCGCCAATCCAACTTTCGCGCCAGTTCGAGCGCTGCCATTGAGAAGAAAACAAACTTTTCACCATCGACAGCCGCATCCGTATCATAAACTTTTGTAGCGCGGCTGAAAGGATCTCCAGAAATCAAGTAGACCGGCAACCCGCGCAATTCTACATGAAAAACCTGCACGGGCACTTCTATGCCGTCACGAGCTATGGTAAAGACTAGCTCCCGATGAATATCAAATAGATCCATCCGAATCGCCACGTGGAAAGGAATTACAAGGCGAACATCCAGGTTCGCATTCAGATCCAACAGCGCATTCGGCAGCGATCCGCCGACATCCCCCAAACCACCTACTTTTACGAAAGGATCGGCTTCGGAAGCGAGAAACAAGATTTTTTTAGGAGTAGTCATGCGTTTATTTTACAACAAAAATCCTTAATTGGCTTTAATGATCGCAGCAAACCAGCCGCATAAGAATGCCCAAACACAAAACAAAAAGCGCCCTCGTGCGAGGGCGCTTCCAGGGGCGGCTGATGGGTTTCGAACCCACAACATCTTGATCCACAGTCAAGTGCTCTGCCATTGAGCTACAGCCGCCATATTTAGAGCCGTCGGATTATATCACTACCATCACGCGCTTTCAAGGCTTTTTTGAACAGCTTTCAAAACGTCTGCCCGGTCGACAGTTTCCTGCGTACCGTTTTTCAGGTTTTTTACGGTCACTTTGTCCGCCGCCGCCTCATCCGGCCCGATGACAATCACCACCTGCATCCCCATGCGGTCGCCATATTTGAATTGTTTGGGCAATTTAGCCGGCTCCGGGTACATGGTCACTTTTATTCCCGCGCTGCGCAGGTTGGCAGCCAGGGCGTATGAATTCAGCCACAAGGACTCATCAAAGATGGTCACCAGTACCGGCGCAGGTGTAGGGACAAAAACCGGTATCAGCCCCTTCTCTTGCAAGATAATTCCGACAACCACATCGCCCATGGCGAAGCCTACACCCGAAAGAGGGTCCCCGCCCACATCGCGCAGCAGGTTATCGTAGCGCCCGCCGCCCAGGATCGCCCGGCGGACACTCCCAGAAACATCAAAGGCTTCAAACACCGTGCCGGTGTAATACAAAAGACCGCGCATAATATTGGGGTCAAATTTCACATACTCGCTCACGCCCAGAGCATCCAGAGCCTTGAACAACCGCACTAACTCATCTGATTGTTTCCACAGGTCATAATCAGCCAGCACCTGCTTCAGTCCATCCAGCTGAGCCTGTTCAACACCCAGCGCAAGCACATACTCATCCCATTTCAATGCTTCCATCTTTGTGCGGCGATCCACCGCGCCAGAAATATCCATTCGTTTTTCTGGCACTATTCCAAGCGCGTCAAATTGAGCATCCATCAGGCGGCGGTTATTTACATAAATGACCGCCATTTGCGAGCTAAGTCCTGCCAACTTCAAAAAAGTGGCAGCCACCGCGATCAGTTCCGCATCCGCTTCCGGCGAGTTTACACCCAGCATATCAACGTTACATTGGAAAAATTCCCGCGAACGGCCGCGCTGCGGACGCTCATAGCGCCAAAATG
>JBBRWF010000569.1:0-3277 GCA_038249405.1 Anaerolineales bacterium | reverse complement strand
TCGGCAATCGCCACCGGCACGGTTTTGGCTGCAATCGTGCTGGTAAAAATCAGGGCAAAGAAAAACTCATCCCAGGCCAGCAGGAATATGAACAGCGCAGTTGAAACAATTCCCGGCGCGGCGAGAGGCAAAATAATTTGAAAGAGTGTGTTTAGCCGCGACGACCCATCGATCAAGGCCGCATCTTCCAACTCCACTGGTATGCTTTCGAAAAAGGTGGTCAACATCCAGATGGCAAATGGCAGGGAGAAACTCAAATAAGTGACAATCAATACGATGGGCCTATCCAACCATCCCAGCCGTGCCGCTACAATAAAGAGCGGGATCACGAGTGAAATTTCAGGGATCATGCGCACACTGAGAATCCCGATGACAAATTGGTTTTTGTAACGCAGTCGCAGGCGCGCGAGCGCATAGGCTGCCAGGGAGGCGATCAGCAAACAGATGAATGTGGTCGTCAGGGAAACGATTAGCGAATTTACCAGGGTGACTTTGAAAGTCCGGGCGACTTCAGAAACACCCGTACCCGGCATAAGGATATCTGTATAGTTTTTCAGGGTGGGGTTGGCAGGAAAAAGATGAGGCGGCAACGCCAACAAATCGGCGCGTGTGGAAATGGAGGATGTCACCAACCAGGCTACAGGGGCATAAATGAAGAACAAGATCGGGATCATTGCCAGTAGCAGCCAGACTTTTGCAAACATTTTTCGGTTGAATTTCATCGCAGCGCCTCCGGGCGGTAGAGAAAGCGGATATAGATCAGCGCCATCACCAGCGTAAAAGCAGAGATCAAGAATGAGAGCGCCGACCCGGAGCCGAGATGACCGTAGGTAAACGATTCGAGATAAGTCAGGTAAGAAATTGTTACGGTGCCAAATGCCGGGCCACCCTGGGTAATGACATAGATAATATCAAAGACACGGAATGCTTCCACAGTACGCACAACCAGCGCTACTAGAATGGCAGGCCGCAACAGCGGCAGACGGATGCGGGCAAAGCGCTGCCAAACTGTAGCCCCATCCATCATGGCGGCTTCCTCCAACTCAACAGGAATGGTAGCCAGGGCTGCCTGTAAAATCAGGGCGATAAAAGGCACGCTGTGCCAGATATCGGCCACAATCACCAGATTCATGGCCAGGAACGGCTTTGTGAGCCAGGCCTGATATTTTTCAATGAAACCCAGGGAAAACAGCACAACATTCAGGGCGCCGAAGTCAGCGTTATAAATCCAACGCCAGATGGCGCCGTTGACAATCGTTGGCACTGCCCAGGGGATGATCAGGCTGGCGCGCAAGAACTGCCAGCCCAGGGGTTTGGCGTGGATAAGCAAAGCGATGCCGAGCCCCAGCAGCAGCTCCAAACCGACTGAAACGGTTGTGAAGTATAGGGTACGCCAGATGGAACTCCAAAAATCAGCATTTTTCAGAAAGTGCAGATAGTTGTCCAATGCCACAAAATTTTGCGGCATTGGGTTGGAAAGGGGTGTATCGGTGAAACTCAAAACAAACGTGAAAAGGACTGGCAAAAGTGAAATAACCGCGATAACGATAATCGCTGGGAGCAGCATCCACAATCCGTCGCGTGTTTCTTGCTGGAGAAGGGTCAGGGGTTTTCGCATCTGGGTCATTTCCATTCAGAAGGGATTGGACAGGGAACTGTCCAATCCCTTCGTGCATAGTTTACTTTTTGGCTAATTCAACCCACTTGGCAGCGGCATCGTCCAAAGCTTGTTGAGCTGTTTTCTGCTTTGTCAGCGCTTCCTGAATGGCTAATTGCAGCGCTTTCGAGCCCTCGGAGTAATAAGGCACCTTCGGGCGCACGTGCGAGTAGGGGAACTGTGCTTTGAACATCGGCACCGTCACCTGGTTTGCAGTGTTGAGGTTTTGCAACGCAGTGAGTGCTTCCCCTTCAAAGTCAGCGCTGTAGATCGGGAGCAGGTGCGCTGAATATTCTTTCTGGATAGGCTCGCTGGTCAGGAATTGCAGATACTTCCAGGCGGCCTCGCGATTGGGTGACTTGTCGATCACCGAAAAGCCCATCGAACCGTTGATGGTTGCGCTGGGTGCCGCATTGCCAGCGAAAGCAGGCATCAGACTCATTTTGACGTTGCCGACGATTTGCGATTCTTGGGCGTTCAAAGCGGCCATGTCATACATATACACCCAGTTGAGTGCAAAGGCAGCCTTGCCCTGTGAAAAGGTATTGCGGACATCTTCTTCAACATAAGAAATCGAGGCCGGATTGGTGATACCAGAATCGATGGAATCGACCATCCATTGCAATGTTTTTACACCCTGGGCATTGTTGAATGCGGGTTTGCCGGCATCATCCACCAGGCTGCCGCCGTTTCCATAGAGCAGGGCAACATAATCACAAATCGCGGCTTCCGCCTGACCCCAGGACCAGACCACCGGGTATTCGGCCAGGCCTTTTTCTTTAATGGCCTTGGCCTGAGCCAGCATTTCTTCCCACGTGGTGGGCGGAGTGCTGAAGCCAGCCTCAGCCAGCATCTTCTCGTTGTAATAGAAGTACTTCTCGTCCAGCATCCAGGGCATGCCATAGATCTTACCGCCCACACTGGTGATATCCCAGGCGGCAGCAAACACTGCGGATTTGGTCTTGTCATCCACCTGGCTGGTTACATCCCACAAGTAGCCATTCTTGGCAAACTCGGCGTACCAGATGTCATCTACAAGTACAACATCGTAAGAGGGTGGATTGGTTGCCATTGCAGTGGCAATTTTGTCATGCAGGGCATCGTAAGAGACATATTCAATCTCCACCTTGATGTTCGGGTTATCCTTGTTGAATTTGGCAACGATCGCATTCATTTCTTCCGGTGTGGGCCCTGCCTGCTGCATGGCCAACACCTTGACGGTCTTTGGGCCTGTGTCTGCCGCCGGGCCGCAGCCTGCGAGGCTGAGAGCCAGTGAAAGCAGCACAAAAATCAGGGTAAATCGGTAAAGCTTTGACATCACTTCCTCCTTGAACGAAAAACGATTGGTCGGGCTTAAGCGATGGACTGGCGTCCCGTATAGAACGTAAAGTGGCTGCCGCGATATACGGAAACCACATACTCCACAATGTCGAATGATTCAGTGTAAGAAAGGCGATGCGCCAACAAAACAGGCTCACCCGCCCGCATTCTCAAAGCCTGGGCGACCTCGGCTGTGGCACTCGTGGCCTGAATTTCAGCATCTGCCCAGGCCGGGTACACGTGGAACTGTTCAGCCAGCAGCTGATAAAGCGACTGGCTTAAATCATATTTGGTCAGATT
>JBBRWF010000568.1:0-3285 GCA_038249405.1 Anaerolineales bacterium | reverse complement strand
ATCCGCGCCGCAGACACTGCCTTATATGAAGCCAAACAGTCTGGAAGAGATCGAGTGCATGTATTGAAAAGCGCCTAAAAAAGAAACCTTATCATTATGACTATCCAGCACTCCAAAACGCATAAGCTAATTCTTCGAGCCAATCTTTGCGCTATAAGATCAAAGGAGTCGGGCGAGGGTTGGCCGTCAGCCAGAAATTGGCTACAGAAAACTGGAGCCGCATCAAGGTCGAAAATGATGCGGGCAGGTCGATCGTTTCACAGTCCACCTGCCGATCAATCCAATAAAGGATAGCTGATATGAACTTAGATTATGCCCTCACTTTAATTATTTCTACAGCCATTTCGGCAGCCATTGCGCTGATTGCCTGGCGTCGACGCGCAGCGCCCGGGGCAAGCGGACTGGCGCTCTTGATGCTGTCGTTCACCGTCTGGTCGCTGACGTATGCCGTTCGCTGGATGAGCAGTACCCAAACCGCACAATATTTCTGGCTGGACGCCACCTATTTTGGAGTGGCTGCCTACCCGTTGTTTCTCACGGTTTTCACCCTGCAATTTACCGACCGCGCGCACCTGTTGACCCGTCGCAACCTGATCCTGCTTTCGATCGAGCCTGTCCTGACCCTGCTGTTGCTGTGGACGGATCATTGGCATGGTTTGTTTTACGGCGGTTTTCGCAGTACTGGCACGATCCTGAATGGCGGTCCATGGTTTTGGTTCAATGTGCTTTATTCCTATACCCTTAATTTTATGATGCTGGGTTTGTTCATACAGGCATATCGGCGCGCTTCGCTTTTGTTTCGACGGCAGGCGGGCATCATTCTGATTGGTATGTTGATTCCGTTTGTCGGAAACGCGATCAGTCTGGGTGGGCTCAACCCATTCCACGATCTGGATCTGACCCCGATCCTGTTCATCGTCTCGGGGCTGGTCTATGCCTTCGGGTTGTTCCGCTACCAACTGCTGGATGTTCTGCCGGTTGCGCGCGGCCAACTGATCGAAAATATGCGCGACGGGCTGATCGTGCTGGATGCGCAAAACCGCATCGTGGATATCAACCCTGCCGCGCAAGAGATGACCGGGGTTTCGTCGAGTGAGGTTGGGAAATCAGCCGGGATTACCTTTTCCGCCTGGCCGGGGCTGGCGGAAATCTACAGCGCCGTAATCGAGACTCACATAGAAATACGCGTATCTCAGAATCCCCCGCGCGATTTGGAAGTGCGAGTTTCACCGCTCTTTGACCTGCAACAAAACCTGAGCGGACGATTGATCGTCTTGCGTGACATCACCGAGCGCAAGCAGGCGGAAGAGGCGCTGCGGGAAAGCGAAGCCAGCTTGCGCGATTCACAGCGCGTGGCGCACATTGGGCATTGGGCATGGGACACGCAAAAGAATCAAGTCACATGGTCGGATGAAATGAAGCGCATCTTTGGGCTCGATCCCGTAACTTTCTCCGGCGATCTCAACGAGATCATCGCACATGCCATTCATCCTGATGACAGGGCAAAAGTCAACGCCTCAAACGAGGCGGTGCTCACCGAACAGGAACCCGCGCCAATGGAATATCGCGCTGTCCTGCCCGATCAATCCGTGCGGACTGTTTTGGCGATACCGGGCGATAAAGTTCTGGATGCGAATGGAAAGATACTCAAATTGACTGGCATCGTGCAGGACATTACCGCACGCAAGCAGGCGGAACAGGCGCTGCGCGAAAGCGAAGAATCTTTCAGAGGGTATTTCAACATGGGAACGGTTGGTATGTGCATAACATCGCCTGAAAAAGGTTGGATCGAGGTGAATGATCGCTTGTGCCAAATGCTGGGTTATTCAAGGGAGGAACTCGCGCGCCTGACTTGGGCTGAGATGACGTATCCCGATGATCTGACAGCTGATGAGGAGTTGTTCAATCAGGTACTGGCGGGCAGGCGCGATTCCTATGGATTGGACAAACGTTTTATTCGCAAAGATGGCGGGATTATTTACACATCGCTTTACGTTACCTGTCAGCGCAATCTTGACGGATCAGTCCGAAATACATTGGCGTCTCTGGTTGACATCACCGCACGCAAACAGGCGGAGGATGCGCTGCGGGTGAGCGAGACCCGTTATGCCCGAGCCGTGCGCGGCTCCAGCGATGGCATGTGGGATTGGAACGTGCTGACCGGTGCGGATTATCACTCACCGCGTTATCGGGAACTTCTCGGCTATGCGGCAGACGAATATACTGACACCGCAAGTGCCTTTGAATCCGTCGTCCACCCCGACGACTTGCCGATGGTGCAGGCCGCTCAGCAAGCCCATCTGGAAAGGCAGGAGCCATACGACGTTGAGCTGCGAATGCGCGCCAAAGATGGCGAGTACCGCTGGTTCCGCTCCCGCGGCCAGGCCGAGCGGGACGCAGCGGGTAAAGCCACTCAAATGGCGGGTTCAATCATCGACATCACCGAACGCAAGCGGGCGGAAGAAATGTTGCGTGAAACCAACGCTTATCTGGAAAACCTCATCAACTACGCCAACGCGCCCATCATCGTCTGGGATCCGCAGTTTCGCATCACCCGCTTTAATCACGCCTTTGAATACCTGACCGGGCGCAGTGAAGCGGAGGTCAGCGGGCAATCATTGGAGCTACTGTTCCCGCCCGCGTTGGTTGAACAGTCGATGGAGCAAATTCGCAGCACCGTGACTGGCGAACGCTGGGAAACGGTCGAGATCAAAATTCTGCATCGCGATCAATCGGTGCGAACGGTGCTGTGGAATTAGGCGACGCTGTTTGCGCCGGACGGGCAAACAGCGCTAGCGACCATTGCCCAGGGGCAAGACATCAGCGAGCGCAAAAAAGCGGAAATTGAACTATTTGAAAAAGAGGTTCAATATCGCAACCTTGCCGACTACGGCGTGGCTCTGATCTGGAGGTCTGGAACAGATAAATTATGCAACTACTTTAACCAACCGTGGTTGAATTTTACGGGAAGAACGCTTGAACTGGAAATGGGCAATGGCTGGACGGAAGGCGTCCACCCGGATGATTTTGACCGCTGCCTTCAAACTTATATTGCTGCATTCGATAAACACGAACCCTTTGACATGGAATATAGACTGCATCACGTGAGCGGCGAATACCGCTGGCTTCAGGATTTGGGCACGCCCAATTACAACAGCAGCGGGGAATTCATTGGATATATCGGGCATTGCTTCGATATATCTGAGCGCAAGCAGGCGGAGGATGCGCTGAACGAATCCGCGCAAAGACTCAAACTCGCCATTGATTCGGGACAATACGGCGTCT
>JBBRWF010000567.1:0-3288 GCA_038249405.1 Anaerolineales bacterium | reverse complement strand
GGTAAATCTCAAAATTGACCGTGCGACCGACCATCGTTACCTGAAAATCATCGTCTCCGGGTCATCCAGTTTCGAGATGAAAAGCAAGTTCAAAGATTCGCTGGTCGGTCGCACGGTCAATTTTGAGATTTACCCACTCTCCTTTCAAGAGTTTTTGTTGTTCAAAGGTGTTCCTTTTGTCCCAGCCGAGCACTTTACCGAAAAGAAACTGATGGAGTTGCAATCCCTGTATCTTGAATTTGCCTTGTACGGTGGTTACCCCAAGATTGTCTTGACTGCTGAAATCAGTATCAAAGAAAAATACTTGCAGCAAATCATCGATACCTACATTCGGAAAGATATTCGTGACCTGGCGGAAATCAAGGATGTGACCAAATTCAACCATCTGGTTGAAATCCTGGCTTCCCAAAGCGGCAATCTCTTGAATATCGCCGAACTATCGAATACCTGTAACCTGGCCCACCAGACTGTGGAACGCTACCTGTTTCTGCTTGAGCAGACTTACGTGATTCGTCTGGTACGCCCCTTTAGCCGGAATCTGCGCTCAGAAATCTCCAAAACCCCAAAAATCTTTTTCTACGACACTGGCTTGATGCAGATGCTCTGGCTGAAACAACTTCAAAAAGAACTATTGGGCCCGGTCTTCGAAACCAGCGTTTTTGCAGAACTGGTCAAGCGCTATGGGAGCGATAAAATTCATTACTGGCGCACACTGGATAAAAAGGAAATTGACTTTGTGGTGCGTTTTCCCGATCATCTCTTGCCCATCGAAACAAAAATCAACTTCCCGCGAGTTGTCCCAGGAGCAATCCATAGCTTCATCGAAGCTTATAGTTCCGCTCCGGGCAATGCCTCATCGTATATGGTCATCGGTCTGCAGGGCCATAGTTCAGATGAGCGCATGCTTTATCCCTGGCAGCTGTAGGTACTCTTCTCAATGTCAGAGCGATTGGAGGCGCAAGAATATGTTGAATAATGATCACTATACCTATCGTGTCACCTGGTCTGAAGAGGATGGTGAGTATGTTGGGCAGTGTATCGAGTTTCCCAGCCTAAGCTGGCTGGCATCTGAACCCGAAGCGGCACTCCAGGGAGTTCGTCAGGTAGTTTCCGATGTGGTGGCTGATTTGCAGGCCAACGCAGAACCTGTCCCAGAACCATTGGCTGCGAAGAAATACAGCGGGCGATTCATGGTGCGCGTTCCCCCTGAACTTCATCGAAGACTGGCGCTTGAAGCGGCGGAATCAGGGGTCAGCCTGAACCGGCTTGCCAGCGATAGGTTAAGCAGCGCCCGTTCGTAAAAATTTAGTTGCAACAGAAAAGCCGCGATCTGGTTTCGCGGCTTTTTTATATGCAGTCATTTATATCAACTCAGCCCTTCTCAGCAGCCAATCACTCGGCTCGTAGGGTCTGAGATAATGAATCACCGGTTGGGTTATGTCGTTATAGGTTTTGAACCCGCCTTCTGCCAATGTTATAAATCCATGTGGGTGTATTTGAAATTCAGCAAAAGCAACGTTTGCAGATGCGCCTGTGATTAACACCGGGTGGACTTCGCCAGCAGCGGCGGGCCCGCCTTCCAAAATTGCTTTAATATAAGGGATTCCTTCCATACTGATCACACGGTCTTTTTCTGGCACAAGCGTTAGAAATCCAAATAGGACGAAATTATTCTGGCTCATCGATTTTACAACTCCTAAAACATTTCGGGTTCAAATCCACGCCGCGGATTTCCACACTCTCGAAGCGTGCCAATGGCGCATTGAATAGCAAATGCACAACGCCAGTTTGCCCGTCGCGGTTTTTGCCAATGAGCTGTTCTGAGCGCCAGATGAAGGCCACATTGAAAGTCATTTGGCTTCTTCTTTGGAAAGGTTGCGGAATTTCGTAACCGCCTTATCGAAATACAGATCAACGGAACCCACTGGCCCGCCCCGATTCTTGGCGAAAGAGACATTCGTCACCTGGTTGGCCTTGTCGGGCCGCCAGAGAAAAATAACCGCACCGCTATCCTGTTCAAGCGCGCCCGACTCATGCAGATCGGATAACTGCGGCTTTTTGTCCGGGCGCTTCTCGATTTCGCGGCTGAGCTGCGCCGCCGCAATCACCGGTACACCCAATTCGCCCGCCAAAATCTTAAGTTCGCGCGAAATTGCCGCCACTTCCTGCTCGCGGTTCTGTGTACGCCCTGCGTCGCGCATCAGTTGGACATAATCCACGATCAACAGATCCAGGCCGTGCTTTTGCTGGAGACGATGCGCCTTTGCACGCGCTCGATCAACAGTCAGGTTGGAGGTGTATTCCACCCGGCAAGTCGCCCCGGAGACCTTCTCCAGCGCGCCCACAAAAACAGTCCAGTCGTCATCCGCGAGCAGGCCATCGGTAATCTTGTTTGCGTCCAGCCAGGATCGCCGGAGACAACAAAGCTCACCGTAGCTGAGCGATTCATCATTCCGGCTAACAAGTGTTCAATGGTGGTTTGTACACGGCTTTCCAACCAGTCGCGCGAACCAGCATTCCGGCATCCGACCAGGAACAGCGTGTCATTACTGCTTACAAAATGGGTGTCCGCCACCCAGGTGTCAAAGGCTGAGCGAGGCATGGTTGCTTTTAGTTGATCAAGTACAGACTGCCAAATAATTTCGGACATCAATCCATCCTTCCAGGGACGCTACTGGCGCAGTCTCAATTTTGATCCAGGCCATGGAATTGTGCTTTCTGCATACACAAATCCGTGCCTATCGCACAAGCCACAAACGGAAATGGAAAAAGCCTTTTGGTTAGCATAGGGTCAAGTAATTTCTGGTTCCCATAAATTCGGTTGAATTTCTGGTTCCCACTATTTCAAAAACTCATCCGCAGCGGCCGCCAGCTCATCATCCAGGTTTTCATCGGCAAAAGTCGCCGTCCGCAGACCACCTGCGCGCAAAGCTGCCTTGAACGCCAGCACCCGCCTGCCATTCGGGATGGCGGTCAGGAATTGGATCAGGTCGTCATCCTCGCCCACCCGCAAACGTAGATGGATATGGCAATCCCAGGTTTCGGTTGTGGCCTTCGGGCGTCCGCGCGTCATTATTTCGCCTTGCGGGACTGCTGCATCAGGGTCAGTTTATACAATCCTCGTGCGATGGCCTGTACCGGTTCGTCCGGAAGAAAGGCCTTCCCGTTGAAGCGATAGGGCAGAGTTTCGCGCAGCAGGATACTGCCTCCACCCATCAGCAGCACAACCGCAAAGCGCTTCCAGGCCGTACCCCATTGTCGTTCAATCACACCCGTTACTTCGCGTTC
>JBBRWF010000566.1:0-3293 GCA_038249405.1 Anaerolineales bacterium | reverse complement strand
TACACTTCGGGGCATAGCACATTTAGTGCCGCTGCGGCTGCGGTCCTGACGGCGGTTTACGGCGATGGATACGCCTTCACCACGCAAGCCGATAAAGGGAGCACCGGACAGTGGCCTCCTGCGGACGATGTAAGCGGATTGGCGCAGCGTTCGTTTAGCAGTTTTCAGGCGGCGGCTCAAGAGGCTGGCATGAGCCGTATTTATGGTGGCATTCACTACAACTTTGACAACACCGCTGGCCTGATGGCTGGCCTTTACAACAATACTGCCTGGTGGTTTATGGGCTTCCGCGCAGGTTTACAATCCTTTACTGCGGCGGTTTTAGGCGGTATCGGTAACATAACGGGTGGAATGCTCGGCGGCTTCCTGATCGGCTTATTAGCTTCCTTCAGCGATGGGTATCTCAATGCGCGTTGGACAAATGCCTGGGTATTTGCTACTCTTGTTCTAATTTTGCTGTTCCGCCCATCCGGTTTGCTCGGTGAACACGTTGGCGAGAAAGCGTGAGGCTGCGATGAATCAACAGATCAGAACAAGTATCACCATAGGATTGGTTGCCGGGTTTGTCGTCATTATGTTTGGCGGCTGGGCAGTTGTTATTGCCGGAGCAGTTGCGGGCATGGGGTTAGGGTATTTCCTGGGTGGAAAAACAACGGCAACAAAAGCACTGGATGCGGCTAAAGAGGCGCTCGTACCTACCCTTGTTACGTCAGGCGTATTGTTGGTAGTCAGTTTGATGGAAGATTTGTTTATTGCATCTGCCATCGGCAAGGATCCAAACAATAGTACAGTCATGCTTCAGGCCAATTTAATTGGTATTCTGGCACTGATTGGCTTTTCTTTATTACTGACTGCCACTCATACACTCTCTGAGCGCCAGCAAAAAACCGCGCAGATCATCCTGCTGACCTTTGTGATCATCTCCTTCCCTTTTGTCGACACCTTCACAGGCCTGCGCTGGACGGCCCAGATCATTTTCGCGCTAATTTTTACTATTCTTGCGCTGGGTCTTAATATTGTGGTCGGTTTCGCGGGGCTGCTTGACCTGGGTTACGCTGCTTTTTTTGCCATTGGCGCGTATACCACAGGCATCTTATCATCCCCACAACACGGGATTTACCTGAACTTCTGGATTGTGATTTGGATTGCGGCCGCCGTCGCGGGTATTTTTGGCATCATTCTGGGCGCGCCTACGCTGCCATTACGTGGAGATTACCTGGCAATTGTCACACTCGGCTTCGGTGAAATTGTCCCTGTTATCTTTAAGAATTTGATCAAGGTCACCATCCAGGAACCGCTTACTTGCTGGGTTATTCCAGCGATTACACGGTTGTTTGGAGGCAACCCGACCATCGCCTGTATAACCTTGATAAAAGATATCGATCTAACAGCAGGTGAAAAGGGAATTAACCCAATCGGGCGCCCCATTCTGCCTTATATTGGGGAATTCCAATCAGATAACAGCACTCCCTGGTATTTCCTGGTAATAGCCATCATTCTCATGACCATCTTCATCATCCGCCGTCTGCGTGACAGCCGACTCGGACGAGCCTGGATGGCAGTCCGCGAAGATGAACTGGCAGCTTCGCAAATGGGAATTGACCCTGTTCGCACCAAGTTACTTGCTTTTGCCATGGGCGCCATGTTCTCTGGCTTTGCAGGTGCGTTCTATGGAGCTTATATTCGCGCAATTTTCCCAAGCGTATTTGACTTCAGTGTATCCATCATCGTGCTGTGTATGGTGATCCTGGGCGGTCTGGGAAATATCAATGGTGTGATCGTTGGCGGGCTGGTGATCATGACGGCTGACCGTCTCTTTTTGCCGGCTCTTAAGGATTTCTTGGCGGGACTATTGAAAATCACCATTCTCCCTGCGCTTTCAAACTATCCCATTGCTCAGGCGGCCGTTGCGCAAAACGCCAACCCGATCTTGTATCGCTTCTTGTTGTTTGGTCTGACATTGGTGATCATGATGGCTGTTCGACCTGAGGGTCTGATCCCAAGCGCACAACGCAAGGCCGAACTTCGCAGCGAAGAAGAAATCGCCGCCGATCAAGCTACGGCCAAGGCGTAGGAGCTCATCATGGCACTTTTTGAAGCTAAAAACATCACAAAAACTTTTGGCGGCCTGACTGCAGTCAACAAAGTTGACTTCAGCATGGAAAAAGGCATGATCGCCGGGTTAATCGGCCCTAATGGAGCCGGGAAAACCACTTTCTTCAATACAATCACCGGCATCTACTCCATCACAAGCGGTGAAATGACCTTTGATGGTATCAGCCTGCTCAATAAAAAATCTTTCGACATCACTGCACTTGGGATTGCACGGACTTTCCAGAATATTCGCCTATTTGCCAATATGAGTGCTGTGGATAATATTCTGGTAGGCAAGCATGTTCGAATGCATTCTTCACTTATCGGACAGCTTACCCACTCGGCCTTTACGATGAATGAAGAAAAGGAAGCCCGCGCCGAGGCACTTTCCCTGCTTGAATTTGTAGGGTTAAGACGTTCGGATGCTGAAACATACGCTAAAAACCTGCCTTACGGTCTGCAACGCCGCCTGGAAATTGCCCGTGCTCTGGCTACCAAGCCCAAACTTTTGTTATTGGACGAGCCAACCGCTGGCATGAACCCAAACGAAACTGTCAATCTAACAGACTTCATCAAGCAATTGCGCAATGAGCTAGGCCTGACTATCCTGCTGATCGAACATCACATGCGCGTGGTGATGAGCATTTCTGACCGGATCTCTGTTCTGGATCACGGTGAGAAAATCGCTGAAGGCGCCCCTGCCGAAGTGCAGCGCAACCCCCAGGTGATTGAAGCATATCTGGGCAAGGGCAACGCTTCCAAACATAATACTTGAGGAATGGTGCTGCATGCTTGAGTTAAAAGATGTTCATACCTATTACGGTAATATCCACGCCCTCAAGGGAATTTCACTTAAGGTTGATAACGGCGAAATTGTGACGCTCATTGGTTCCAATGGCGCTGGCAAAACTACAACTTTGCGTACCATTCAGGGCTTGCTGAAGCCGCGTTCCGGCAGCATCAAACTTGACGAGTTGGAATTGCACAAACTTCCATCTCATCAGGTTGCCACCCACGGAATTGCCCAAAGCCCGGAAGGCCGTATGATTTTTCCACGCATGAGCGTGATGGAAAATCTTGAAATGGGCGCTTACGCCCGTGATGACAAAGAAGGTATCCTGCAGGACCTGGAACGCGTACTGAATTTGTTCCCACGCTTAAAGGAACGCATCAAACAAAAGGGTGGAACGCTCTCGGGC
>JBBRWF010000565.1:0-3306 GCA_038249405.1 Anaerolineales bacterium | reverse complement strand
CATCGCCAGCATAGCCCGCTACAATCCCACTCTGGGCAAAGATACAGGTCGTCAGCGGCTCAAACACCGTTCGCATCACTGCCGCCAGCATCTCAGAACCGTGATGTCCATGCTTCTGCAAAGTATCCGACATGGAAGAAAACCCGGAAAGGTCCACAAACATGACGGCAGCCGTCATGTCGCCGTGAAATTCTCCGGCAGCCAGTTTGCGCAGAATAAAAGTTGGTACAAGTTGGCGCATATCATCATCCTATCACGCCCAGATTCAACCTGGCGATGCTTAACGGTTAGACCGGCATAAACCGATTAAAAAATTATAACACTCTGGTTCAGATCACCGCCGCATCAGGATTGGTATGGATAATCAATTGCATTTTTTCTTTTTCTTCGTGGTTTTCAGCATTCAAGCGCTGGTTCAGCAAAATAATAAACCCGAATGTCCACAGCAAACTGGTAACGATTGGAACAATAAAACCAAGTACCAGAAGCATCCCCGTATCAGTATAGTTTTGGATGGATGGGGAAAACAAAAGCCAGCCAATCCGAAAGGCACAAAAAATCCCATACGCAAAAAAAGCCAGGGCGGTAAAGTTGGCAGAGCCAGAGATGGGTTTGTCCTTATTAATAAACAACCTGGCTGCAGCCATCAATGCGACTGCAGAAGACACAACCAGCGGGTTTTCCACCCGGGCCAGGGTTTCCAATGGTTTTATATTGACCATCGGCATAAAGATCACCCCCAGTGCCCACAAAGCCAAACCCATCAACCACCATCTCACCTTGTGATCAGATTTGTTCAGAGTATATTGAACAAAAAGGACGATGAACTGGGCTAAAAATATGAGGCACGAGACGATCGCCAGTGTTGGAATGTCAAGTTTCATCTTCGTTTCTCATTTGAACAACACAAAATTAGCAGGATGAAAGGCAGAACTGCATGGCGGCGCTGAGTGCGAATTAGTTTGTTCCTATTTGATAACATCCATCTTTGCTGAGTTTAACTCTACCTGTAAAATAGTTTAATGCAGTTAAAGTGAAATAAAAACTTCAGGAAAATGCGGTTATTATGATCTACCCCCCACCCATTTAAACGAAGCAGCAAAACAGTTCTAAACGATTTTGAAGGAAAATGATAGAATAAAATACAGCTTGAAGAAATCCTTTTAATTGTCAATTCACATTGGAGCAAAAAATGAAAATCTTGTTAAGCATTCTGGGCGTTTTGTTCATTCAGGTAGGCGCAGTCTGGATCTTTCAGGGGGTTAACAACCTGCCGGGCAGTTTTATGACCGGGCAGATCCAATGGGCCATCAACGGCGTCTTCTGTGTCATCGTTGGCGCTGCCTGGCTCTACTTCGCAAACCGGCGAAAATCAGAAAAAAAATAAAACCGATAGAAATTATCTCAAACACGGCAGCGCCCCTTAAACAAGAGCGGGCGATTAATTCTTCACAACGATTCAGCGCATGTTAATAACTCAACCTCATGCCAAAGACCATCCGGATTGCCGCTGTACAAATGAACGCAAAGCCCGCGCCAACCGCACAAAGATTGGTGCGGGCACAAGAATTGGTTGCCAGCGCCGCCCGGCAGGGTGCACAACTCATCGTACTACCCGAGCTATTCAATACCGGCTACGAATACAGCCCTGAGAATTTTCTGCGCGCAGAAACTCTGGATGGCCTGACTGCCGCCTGGATGCGGAAAACCACCGCGCAATTTCAAATTCATCTGGCTGGCAGTTTTCTGCACCGCGCGCAAGGGGAAATTTACAACACGCTGCTACTTGCCGCGCGAGATGGTGCCGAGTGGCTTTATAACAAACATCACCCCTGGTTCTGGGAACGCGCCTACTTTCAACCCGGAAAAGATATCACCATCGCGCATACGTCCCTGGGGAAAATTGGGCTGCTGATTTGTTGGGATGTGGCGCACACACCTCTCTGGCAGCAGTACGCCGGAAAAGTGGAGTTGATGGCTGTTTGCAGCTGCCCACCCAAAGCGCTTGATCTATCCCTTGTATTTCCAGATGGGCAAAAGATGCAAAGCCGGGATGCCGGAGCGCTCACCCAATATCTCAAACGTTCCACAGACCCGACCTTCGGGGAATATCTGCGCCGGCAATCTGCCTGGCTGGGCGTGCCAATGGTTAACACAACCGCCGCCGGAATCTTCTCAACCGCCATCCCGCATCCCAAACGATCTGTTTCACTGATCGCGCTCATGGTTCCACGCCTGTGGAAATACCGCACCCAGTTTGCGCAAGCCCGCATGCAAACGGGTTACTTTCAGGAAACCACCATCGCCAATGCTGCGGGAGAAGTGCTGCAGCGAGTTGCGCCCGAGCTGGAAGATTTTGCTTTGAGCGAGGTTACCCTGGCCGATGATCATCCCCAGCCAAACGGAAAACAACCCCCCTTTGGCATCCCGTCGTTCACTTGTCTGTTTGATACAATTGTAAATAACATGCTGGCCTCAGAATATCGGAAACATACTCTCCAGCTGGCAATTAATCAGGAGCGCTGATGACGGGCAGCAATTCACCCTTGCAAGCGAGCTTAGTCTCGGCGCAATCCTCCACTTTGCAGCGGCATTCATTGCGCTTCTGGCGTTGTATTTCTGACACGTCATCTGGTAAGATTGCTGCAGTAACTCACTAACGCTGAAGAAGCTCTATTGAACCGCTCCTTTGACTGCTTGCTCTTTCTGATTTTTCTGACCGCCTGCGCTCCATTTGAATCCATCCCCTACAGCCCGGCGCAAACGCCTGAAACCTGGCTGCACATTCAGCCCTTTAGCCAACTCCAATTCGGCTCGCAGATCATCTATATCATCCAGCCCAGCACCAGCCTGATCGTATACTTGCTGGGGTTGCTGACGATTGGTGTGGGCATATACTTTCTCGCCATCCAGGACAAGCAGCGCTCGCGCTGGTGGTGGGGCATCACCCTGCTGCTGTGGGCCTGGGCGCGCTGCTGGCCGGCACAAGCTGCGAAGCATTCAGCTACCAGATCAAATGCGCCGGTCGTGCGGCCTGCATGTGGACCAGTTGGTGGGAAATTGCCTACCTGCTGGTGACGGTTGCCAGTCTAAACGCCATCCTTGTGGCTCAGGCGCTTTCCTGCGCAGCAGGAAAATGGCGTAAAATTCTAACAGGCTACGCCGCAATCAACATGGGCTTGTATGGTCTGGTGCTTCTGGTTGGCACATTCACCCCGGTAAAATTCCTGATCTCGTTTGAGATGCTGCTTGTTTTTGGCTCGCCCAGCATCCTGATTTTTATCGTCCAAAACGGCAGGAGAACCT